>CAZFGE010000131.1:0-1529 GCA_964518415.1 uncultured Muribaculaceae bacterium | reverse complement strand
AACTTGGTGGATCCATTACAATAGCATCATATTTATTACCACGTCTAATTTCTCTTTTAACAAATTTAACTACATCATCAACTAAATATCTAATAGGTCTATCTTCTAAACCTGATGACTTGACATTTTCTTTTGCCCAATCAACCATACCTCTAGATGAATCAACGTGAACTACAGATGCACCAGCTGATAGACATGCAACTGAAGCACCTCCAGTGTAGGCAAACAAGTTAAGTACTTTTGTATCTCTTCCTGATTTTTTAATTTTATCAATCATAAAATCCCAGTTAGCTGCTTGTTCAGGAAATAGTCCAGTATGTTTAAATCCCATTTGTTTTATATTAAATGTTAAATTTTTATAGTTAACTTGCCATTGAGCAGGAGTAGATTTTAAATTCTCCCAGTGTCCTCCACCTTTATTACTACGATAGTATACTGCATTAATATTATCATAGTTTTCAATTAAATTACCATTATCCCATATTATTTGTGGATCTGGTCTAAGTAAATATATATCATTCCATCTTTCAAGCTTTTCACCATTAGATGTGTCTATTATTTCATAATCTTTCCATTCATTACTTAAAGTCATTTAAATCACCTTATACATTTTAACATATAATGCACTATTTTTCCACATAAAGCCATAATTAATTAATATATATTATTTTTTTAAAGCTTTATTTATAAGAGCATCAATCTCTTTTTTCTCTTTATTAAATACATCATCAAAACTCTTTGAACAATTAAGTTTGTAATTATAAGTAACTTCACATTCCTTATAATCATGAGTTTTATCTTTAGAATATATTTGTATATTAGATATAAAATCACAATAAGTTATTTCATTATATTCACCTAAATCTTTAGCCTTAATAAACCCATATCTATTTAATTCTTCTGCATTATTAGATTCAGTTGTTATTTTATATTTATATTCTTTATCTATTTTATCAACCACTTTACATTTAGGATAAAAGCCATTAATTGCCGATACAACAGCTTTATTAACTTTATATTTAATATAATTAATTCTTCTAGTCTCTGATATTTTAATGCCCACATAAAAACCAAATACAATAATAAATATTAAGCCACACCCTAAGTATATTTTTTTCATCCTATTCCTCCAAAATAACAATTACAACTTTATTATAAAGCAAATTCACATATAGTCAAGTAAAATTGTAAGAAAAAAGCCAGCATAAACTGACTTTTTGATATACACAAAATATTATCTTTTTGAGAATTGTGGAGCTCTACGAGCTGCTTTAAGTCCTGGTTTTTTACGTTCTTTCATTCTTGAATCTCTTGTAATGAAACCAGCTCTTTTTAAGATTGTTCTGTAGCTATCTTCTTTTCCTTCATTAGCAGCATCATATTCAAGTAATGCTCTAGTAATACCTAATCTAATAGCACCAGTTTGTCCAGTGAATCCACCACCGTTAACTTTAACTTCGATATCAAATGTTTCTTCATTATTTGTAGCAACTAATGGTTGCATTAAATCCATTACATTGGTTTCATAT
>CAZFGE010000130.1:0-1711 GCA_964518415.1 uncultured Muribaculaceae bacterium | reverse complement strand
TTTAGTTTAGCTAAAAATAAGAAAAAAGATATAGTAGAAGAAGGAGTTCATTTTAAAAGTCACTTAGATGGAAAAGATTTATTCTTAACTCCTGAGTTATCTATTCAAATTCAAAATAAATTAGATAGTGATATTGCTATGTCATTTGATGAATGTATTCCATATCCAGCTACTTATGAATATGCTAAAGCATCTACTGAAAGAACACTTAGATGGGCTCGTCGTGGTAAAGATGTATTTAATAATGAAAACCAATCTTTATTTGGTATTGTTCAAGGTGGAGAATATGAAGATTTACGAAAATTCTCAGCAGAAGAAACTGTTAAAATGGACTTTGATGGATATTCAATAGGTGGTACTAGTGTTGGTGAAGATAAAGATACAATGTATAGAATGATTGATTATGCAATTAAGTATTTACCAGAGGATAAACCAAGATATTTAATGGGTGTTGGTGATCCTATAGATTTACTTGAAGGAGTTGAAAGAGGAATAGACATGTTTGACTGTGTTCTTCCAACTCGTATAGCTCGTCATGGTAATGCATTTACAAGATACGGTAAAATTAATATTAAAAATGCTAAATATAAAGAAGATTTTACACCTATAGAAGATAGTTGTGATTGTTATACATGTAAAAATTATACTAAAGCATATGTAAGACATTTAATAGTATCTAACGAATCTTTAGGTGGAAGATTACTCTCAATTCATAATATTAGATTCTTAATTAAACTAATGGAAGAGATAAGAGAGGCAATTAAAGAAGATAGATTTATTGCTTATAAAAAAGATTTTATAGAAAAATACACAATAAAAAAGACAAATTAATGTCTTTTTTTGATTTTAAATGTTTTGATTTTTTCTTTATTATTTAAAGAAATCATTGCATCCATAATTTCATCGTTTTCAGCGCATCTAAGTACTTTTGGTAATTTACCTTCATAATTTACATAATCAATAGCAAATTCTTCAATAACATTATTTAAGTGTGAAATATATGCAATGTTAAGAGCTAAGTTATCAAGTTTTTCATTTATACCATATCTATTTATAAATATAGATTGTACTTTACTGTTGTGATCAAAATTACATCCATTAACACTAACATTATCATAGTCTCTAAATAATGCTTCACCATTATTTAAAACAACATTTTTAATTTTAATATCACCGTGAATAATTCCGTTATCATGAAGTATATTAATTTTATTTTTTAAAGCTTCAAGCTCTTTTATTTTTTTCTTTGTGTTATTGCTGCATATATCGATGTCTTTATTATCTTTATAATTTGGAACTTCGTATGCATAACCAACAATAGAGCCATCAACTTCAATATTTCCTAGAACTATTTGATCTTTAATTCCAAGTTCGTTGATATATTTAATTTTATCAATTTTAGTTTCAATATCGCTTTTATAAGCATTTTTAAATATTTTATAGTATACTCCATCCTTTAAATATGTTTTGCTATGAATATTTGTGTAAATTGGTTTACTAAATAATACAATATCGCTGTTTAACTTAGTTGTTTCCATAAATACCCCCTATAAATTGCTTATATAATATAAAAAAATAGTCTAAAAGTCAACTATTTTTTTAAAATTCCTATCATCCCACCTAAAATTGATGGTACTAAGAGTATTAAATAGTAAAATAATGTTTTTATATTAAAATTATGAATTATAATTATATTTATTAAAGAGAATAT
>CAZFGE010000129.1:0-1742 GCA_964518415.1 uncultured Muribaculaceae bacterium | reverse complement strand
TATGTACTTAACTCTTGGAATTAAGAGTCTCCGACTTTTTTCTCAGAATTAAGCGAATATTTAAGAAAGGAGAATATTTATGGCATTAACAAAAGAAAAGAAAGAAGCAATCGTTAAAAAATATGCTAGAAAAGCTGGCGACACTGGTTCTGCAGAAGTTCAAATAGCTATTTTAACAGAAGAAATTAACGAACTTACTGAACATTTAAAAGAACATAAACATGATCATCATTCAAGAAGAGGTCTTCTTAAAAAAGTTGGTCAAAGAAGAAGCATGCAAGAATATTTAAAGAAACAAGATATTAACCGTTACAGAGAATTAATTGCAAGCTTAGGATTAAGAAAATAATAATAATATAGTAGGCACTCTTTTTTGAGTGCCTTTCTTTTGGAGGAAACATGTCTAAAAATAGTTTTACCCTTAATGAATTAAGAGAAATACAAAAAGAAAAAGATAAGAATTATCCTGATAAAAGTGTTGAATACTTAAAAGCAGTAGAAGAGTCTAACAAAAAACTTCATGAATATGAGCAGAAACAAGCTAGAATGCTTGTGAAAGCTAGCAAGTTTGTAGCAAGCAAAGGTGGAAAATAAATAATGAATATTGATGATGTTTATTATGTACAAATATATAAGGTAGATTGTATTCGAAAAAAGGGGCATTTTGTAACTGATTATCATGCAACATATGTTAGAACTACGCTTGCACTTGAAAGAAAAGCTGATGAAGATTTAAAATACTATGATTTGATTGAAAATAAATATTTAAATCTAGAGATGTATGGAACCGAGATAGGGGACGAAGTGGCTGGCAATAGAAAAAATTATATAAAGTTTACTGATGTTTTTCCTGTTAAAAGAAAGCATTTATCAAGGAATAAAATACTTAAGATATTAAAAGAAGG
Source organism: uncultured Muribaculaceae bacterium (assembly GCA_964518415.1). Taxonomy (GTDB): domain Bacteria; phylum Bacillota_I; class Bacilli_A; order RF39; family UBA660; genus CAJOJO01. The sequence goes on along the minus strand of CAZFGE010000129.1, from coordinate 837 downwards.
TTTAAATGGATAAATTGCTTGATTTAAACAATATATATTTAGTTGCTTTATATGAGTGTATAAATGATAAGAGAGTTTCGATTTTTATTATTAATAAAACATATAAGTTTAAAAAATATGTTTGGGTAAATAAAGTTAAAAGTGAACATAATACAGCTTATTTTGATTTATTTGATGAAAATATCTACTTTGAAGAAAATGAGTGGTGTAAAGTTGGAACGTTTGTTGTCGCACCTGATATGTTTTGTATTCCATTAATAGAGCAAATAGATTATAATAAAGAAGAAACTAAATTAGATAAAGATAAAGTTTTAATGCTTATTAAAAATAGAAGAGAGGTAAAATAATGAAAAAAATATTCAAGTTAAATTTTAGAGGAAGAGAATTAGTTGTTGAACATGGTGAAGTTGCTAAACAAGCAAATGGATCAGTTCTAGTTAGATATGGTGACACTGTAATACTTTCAACTGTCGTTGTATCTAATAATGCCAATGTTTTATCTGATTTCTTCCCATTAATGGTTTTATATCAAGAAAAATTATATTCAGTAGGTAAAATACCTGGTGGATTTATTAAAAGAGAAGGTAGACCTACAGATGCTGCAACACTTGCTGCACGTATGATTGATAGACCAATGAGACCAATGTTCCCAGAAGACTTTAGAAATGAAGTTCAAGTAGTAAATACAGTTTTATCAGTAGATAATAATAATTCTCCTGAGTTAACTGCTATGTTTGGTTCATCACTTTGTACATGTATTTCTAAAATACCATTTGATGGTCCAATTGCAGGTGTTAAAGTAGGTAGAGTTAATGGAGAATTTATAATTAATCCAAC
>CAZFGE010000128.1:0-1764 GCA_964518415.1 uncultured Muribaculaceae bacterium | reverse complement strand
CAAGTCTAACCATTTGAGAACTATATCCAAATTCATTATCATACCATGCTACTACTTTAACAAGTTGAGTATTATCAACTTCTACTATACTAGTTAAGTTAGCATCTACTAAAGCTCCATAAGTTGTACCTATAATATCACTTGATACAACAGGATCGTTCGTAATTGCTATAGTCTCAGTTTGATTAATAAGAAATGCTTTATTAATTTCTTCTACAGTTGTATGTTTTTCTAATTCTAAAGTTAAGTCTACAACTGATCCATCTGTTACAGGAACTCTTAGTGCTGTACCATCTAATTTACCTTTTAAATCAGGAAGTACTTCTCCTATAGCACTTGCAGCGCCAGTTGAAGTAGGTACAATATTAGCTGCAGCTGCTCTACCACGACGAGCAAGTATTCCTTTTTTATGAGGAATATCAAGTGTTGCTTGATCATTAGTATAAGCATGAACTGTAGTCATATAACCTTTTTTTATCTTAAAGTAATAGTCCATTATTCTTAAGACCGGAGCTAGGCAATTTGTTGTACAAGATGCAGCAGATATAACTTGTTCTGTTCCATCAAGTGTTTTTTCATTAACATTATAAACAATTGTCTTTAAGTCTCCCTTAGCAGGAGCTGATATTATTACTTTTTTAGCGCCTGCATTTATATGAGAATAAGCTTTATCTTTATCAGTAAAATGTCCAGTACATTCAAATACTATATCAACGTCTAAGTCTTTCCATGGAAGATTAGCTGGATCTGTTTCACTATAGACTTTAACAGTTTTACCATCAACTATTAAATTACTTCCTTCAAAAGATACATCCTCACCATATCTTCTATGTGATGTATCATATTTAAGAAGATAAGCTAATTGTTCTGCATCAGTTAAATCATTAATAGCAACAACATCAAATTCAGGATCATTTTCCATTATTCTATATACAAGTCTACCTATACGACCAAAACCATTAATAGCGACCTTTATCATGTTTTATTCTCCTTTTATACTCTTTTGTTTTAGTTTTTACATTATGTGATTCAATCTTTAAATCTGTTTTTTTCTTTTTATCAATTATTTCATCTAACTCATCTTTGATATCAATTGAATCCATTAAGTCTTTATTTAGTATATCACTAACATTACCAAATTTTATGAATCTATCTATATTAGTTATTTCATTATTTAAAACAAGTTCAAATCTGATTAATAAATCAGTTTCTACTAATAACTCATCACCCATATCTATATATTGTATATCATTTGATATAAGAGTTTTTATTATTAGATTTTTAGAAACTTTAATATTATCAGTTTTTATACTGACAACTTTCATTATTCAAAACAACTCCCACCAATAAATTCTCTTAATACTGAATCTTGTGGTATATAATCACTTGGAATTGGTAAGAAATTTCTTAAGAAGTTTATTAATCTTATTGCTTCACTATACATAGGACCATTTTCATCTACTGAGAATAATAATGGCTCAGCATATGTTTTTAAGATACCAAGTTCATAAATTAAAGCAGAGTTTATTATAACGTCAGCATCATCTTGGAATGGGAAGATATGTTCCTCTTCACCTTCTCTGATATTACTCCACATATTTAATGTTTGACTTGCAGTATAACTTCTATATTTATTATCTCTAATAATTCTTCTAAGCTTTCTTGTATCACTTGTATGAATTCTATTATGATTATCAATATTTAATTGAGTTAAAGCATTGATATAAAATTTAAAGTTATTTTTTCTTTCAATTGAGATTGTTA
>CAZFGE010000127.1:0-1843 GCA_964518415.1 uncultured Muribaculaceae bacterium | reverse complement strand
CAATTGCAGGTGTTAAAGTAGGTAGAGTTAATGGAGAATTTATAATTAATCCAACACCAGATGAGTTAGAACAATCTGATATCGATTTAACTGTAGCTGGTACTAAATACGCTATAAACATGGTTGAAGCAGGTTCTAAAGAAGTATCAGAAGATGATATGCTAGATGCTTTAATGTTTGGACATGAAGCTATTAAAGAATTATGTAATTTCCAAGAAGAAATCATCAAAGAAATTGGTGTAGAGAAAATGGAATATGAGAAATTGGAGATTACTGATGAGTTACGTGAAAATGTAAAATCTTTAGCTTCTGAGAAATTAGATAAAGCAATGCGTATTAAAGAAAAACTAGAAAAATATGCTGCTATTGATGCTGTTAAAGAAGAGGTTGTAAATAAATATATAGAAGACAATAGTACTTTAGATAAAGATGAATTAAATATTTTAGTTACTAAAGTTAAATTAGTTTTAGAATCAATTGAATATGATATATTTAGATCTATTACAGTTGATGAGAAGACTAGAGCTGATGGACGTAGTATGACTGAGATTAGACCTTTATCTACAGATATAGACTTACTTCCAAGAACACATGGATCTGCATTATTCACTCGTGGTGAGACTCAAGCATTAGCAATCACTACACTTGGTGCTTTAAACGAATATCAAGCATTAGATGGAATTAGCTTGGAAGCTGAAAAACACTTTATGTTACACTACAATTTCCCAGCATTCTCAGTAGGTGAGACTGGAAGATATGGAAGCCCAGGAAGAAGAGAAATAGGACATGGTGCTTTAGGAGAAAGATGCCTAAAACAAGTAATGCCTTCAGAGGAAGAATTCCCTTATACTGTTCGTGTAGTATCTGAAATATTAGAATCTAATGGATCTAGTTCACAAGCTACTATATGTGCTGGATGTATGTCACTAATGGCTGCAGGTGTTCCTATTAAAGCTCCAGTTGCAGGTATTGCTATGGGACTAATCACTTCAAAAGATGGATCTAACTACACAATCTTAACTGATATTCATGGTATGGAAGATCACCTAGGAGATATGGACTTTAAAGTTGGAGGAACTAGAAATGGTATTTGTTCACTTCAAATGGATATCAAAATAAAAGGTATAACTAAAGAAATATTAAAAGAAGCTTTATATCAAGCAAAAGATGCTCGTATGGAAATATTAGATGTTATGGAAGCTCAAATTAAAGAACCAAGAAAAGAAGTTTCTAAATATGCTCCAAAGACAATGATATTTAAGATTAATCCTGATAAGATAAAAGATGTTATTGGTAAAGGTGGAGAGATGATTACTAAGATTATCTGTGAAGCATCAGGAGTTGAAGCTGTAAATGACGTTAATGCTGTTAAGGTTGACTTAGAAGATGATGGTAGAGTAATTATTTATCACACTGATAAAGAAGTTATTGATAAGACTGCTAATATGATTAAAGATATAACAAGAGAAGTAGAAGAAGGAGAAATCTATAAAGGTAAAGTTGTTAAAGTAGAAGACTTTGGATGCTTTGTAGAATTATGGCCTGGTTGTGAAGGATTAGTACATGTATCTCAATTAGATACTAAACGTACTGAAAAAGCAGGTGACCTTGTAAAAGTTGGAGACGAAATAGTTGTTAAATCTTTAGGATATGATAAAAAAGGAAGACTTAATTTATCTAGAAAAGAAGCTATAAAATAAGCTTCTTTTTTATTTGTTAAGTGAGTGTAAATATATATAAAATAACTTTTATTTTTTTATAAAAATGGTTATAATAAAAATAGGAGAGATCAGCGGAAATCCGGGAATAGCTATCATAGGCGTAAGCATAGTCATTAATTTCC
>CAZFGE010000126.1:0-1885 GCA_964518415.1 uncultured Muribaculaceae bacterium | reverse complement strand
TATTAACTTATAAATATAATTTAGTTATTTATATCGCACTTTTATTTTTAAGTATAAAAACATATAAAGAATTTATTAATCATAAGTATATATTTAATAAATTTTTACTAGAAAGATACATAAATAATTTTAATTTTAAAAAGACTAAAATTATTAATAATTATCACTTTTTAAAAAGAGATTATAAACATTTGATTAAATTTAAAAATAAATATATAACTGAGAAAGCTTTTTTGCTTAAATTGTTTGACAAGTCTTAAGTTTTATAGTATAATTTCTAGGTGTGTAGAGCCTCACTCTACAACCACTCAAAAAAGGTTTTAAAACGTAAGTTGCCTTAATGGTGAGTCTGAGATTAAATAAAAGGAGGTCAAATATGAAAGCTATTATTGAAAATGGTGGTAAACAATATTCTGTTGAAGAAGGAAAAGTTCTTTACATAGAAAAAATGAATGTTAACCCAGGAGACAAAGTTGTATTCGATAACGTTTTAATGGTAGATGGTAAAATTGGTACACCTTATGTTAAAGGTGCTAAAGTAACTGCTGAAGTTGTTAAATTAGGTAAAACTAAAAAAGTTTTAGTTTACAAATATAACGCTAAAAAACAATATCGTAAACTTCAAGGACATCGTCAACCATATACTCAAGTTGAAATCAAAAAAATCGAAGTTAAATAATGATTAAAATATCAAGAAAAAATGATTTAATCATCATTGATGGACATTCAGGATATAGTGAGTATGGAACTGATATTGTATGTTCAAGTGTAAGCAGTATTGCTATTACATCTGTAAACTGTATTTTAAGGTATGATGAGGATGCTTTAAAATATAAAAAGAAAGATGGTTATTTAGAAATTGAAATTCTAAGACATGATCAAACAATAGATTTAATAATTGATAATATGTTTGATATGTTACATGATTTAGAAAAACAATATAAAGACTATTTAAAATTAATATAAGGAGGTGTTACCTAATGATGAAGTTAATGTTAGACATTCAATTATTCGCTCATAAAAAAGGACAAGGTTCTACTAAAAATGGTCGTGATTCAGAATCAAAAAGACTAGGAGCTAAAGCTGCTGATGGCGAATATGTAACAGGTGGATCTATCATCTATCGTCAAAGAGGTACTAAAATATATCCAGGTAAAAACGTTGGTATAGGATCAGATGATACTATTTACGCAAAAGTTTCTGGTTATGTTAAATTTGAACGCGTAGGAAAAGACAGAAAACAAGCTAGTGTTTATGAAGAAAGAGTTTAATTAACTCTTCTTTTTTTTGATTTTTCTTTACAAATTATAAAAATAAGAGTATTATTAATATGTAAATTATTTGATTAGAGGAGTAATTTATACTATTTATCCAAAGAGAATTGTGAATAAGGTGAGATCACATGATAAATGTATTTATGAAGACACTAATCGTTAAATAAATCGTATACTTGCGTTAAAAGTGAAAGAGCATGGAAACATGAATTAAGGTGGCACCGCGCATAATGCGTCCTTAAATCTTGTTTTCATTTTTTATTTTTTTAGGAGGATTATATGAAAAAGATATGGAATAATGATTTAACACTTAAAAATTTAAATGAGAGTGTTGAAGTATATGGATGGGTAGCTAAAAAAAGAGACTTAGGTGGACTTATATTTATTGACCTTAGAGATAGATCTGGTATTGTTCAATTAGTTATTAGACCAGAAAATAAATTCTATGATTTAGCTTTATCTTTAAAAAGTGAATATGTAATTAAAGCAACAGGTATAGTAGTTGAAAGAGAGTCTAAAAATGATGCTATTAACTCAGGTGAGATAGAGGTAAATGTTGAATCTTTAGAGTTGTTAACTGAATCAAAAGAACTTCCTTTTGAGATTACAGA
>CAZFGE010000125.1:0-1962 GCA_964518415.1 uncultured Muribaculaceae bacterium | reverse complement strand
ATATTTGTTATTACAATATAATGTAGTATTTTTTCCAGAGAAGAAATATCTTCCACAAACTTGGCAACGTTTTATAAATTCAGTATTAGTTAGAGTAATTTAATAAAGTAGAATATAGAAATATGTAAAAATATTATTAGTTTTAAATATATGTTTAGATCCTGTCATTTTATCTCCAGTAGGATCATGTTTAAACATACTTTTAATTAAGAAATCTCCATCAGATAAAGGATTTTTATTACCACTGCTTATATTTTCAAGTATATCCAACATATAATTCTTATCTAAAAAGTTGAAATGTAAATCATAATCACAAGTATAGTCATTAGATAATTCTTTAATTATTACATTCGTATTTTGGAATATGTAAAATCTTTGATAATTATTTAAGTTTTCTATTTTTTTATCTCTAGTATTATTAAATATGTAATCAACAAAGTTTCTAAATAGTTCTTGCATTTCTTTTAAATTTGAAACTTCACTATCATAAATTTCTTTTGCACCTTCAATAAGTAGAGATATATTAACACTTTGTTTTGGAACTTCCATATTAAAATATTTTGTATTTATATCAAACCCTTTTAATATTTTATTTTTATACTTTTTAGGTATTTTATCTAAATAATGAAATATAAAGGTACAAAAGAATTTAAAAAAGTCATCAAATTTATTAAAATCTAAATTTAAAAATCCAATTAAATTATCTCCAAGTGCTTGATTTTGAAAGCTATAATTTAATATTAAATCATTTTTTAAATTCTTAACACTTTTATGAAACAATAAGTTAGATGCTATTTTATTTGATTTAGAATCTATAAATAAGGAATACAACTCATCTATTTTTATATTTGAATCTGATATAGTATCTTTTTTACGAAGTTCTTTTATTAAATCTTTTTTCTTTGAATCAGATATTTTTATTTTACTTGTATCAAGAACAATAGAACAAAATCTATTTGTTTCAACTGAATAGGAATTATCGTAAACATTTAATTCTATTGTCTGTAATCTATTATCTTCCATATATTCCTCCGTGTTAACTAAAAAAATAGTTATAGTAAGTGTTTTATACAGTTATCAATTCTCAACAAATTAAAGTAAAATTATTGCATTTGTTAACTATAATCAGTATAATTCAATTGTTAACAAAAGTCAATAGGTACCATTGAAGAAAAGAAAGGAGGATTCATAATTGGACTTAAAAACAGTAGAAAGAACAACACTAACCATGAAAGAAGCTGCTAATTATTTGGGAATTTCATATTGGCTAACAAATCAATTAGTAAGAAGAAAGCAAATACCATGTTCTAAAATTGGAGGAAAATTTCTATTTAGAGTACAAGCATTAGATGAATATTTAACCAATAAAGAACAAGAATCCATGACTAATAATTGAAAGAAAGGTGAAAGGAGGTATGGCAGAAATATCATGGATTAAACTTAGTACTAATATTTTTTCAAACAGAAAAATTGCATTATTGCTGAATGAACGTGATGGGGATACGTATTTCAGAATATGGATACAGTTGTTAACTATAGCAGGACAATGTAATACAAAAGGAAAGCTAATGATAGGAGAGAATAATCCATTAAATGTGCAACAATTATCTAAAATTTTAGGAAAATCTGTTAAAAAAGTTGAAGAAATATTAAATAAGTTTATGGAACTAAAAATGATAGTTTTTGAAGATAATTGCTACTTAATTAAAAACTGGAGCAAGTATCAAAGTATAGATAAACTAGAAGAAATACGAAAAAGTAATAGAGAGCGACAAAGAAAATTTCGTGAAAAAAGTAGGATGGGAAATAACGTTATACAAACGTTAGAGTAACGCAGTAGATAAGAAAAAGAAAAGAGTAGACAAGAAATTATTACGTACTGAATATAAAATTTATATGTTAAATCATATAAAAAAGCTAGTATAAGCTCATAATCTAGATACTAACTTTACTAAAATTTTA
>CAZFGE010000124.1:0-1970 GCA_964518415.1 uncultured Muribaculaceae bacterium | reverse complement strand
TAGATATAAAACTAAAACATATTTTGATGGAAAAAATATGGAAGATGAAGATATTAATGATTTCAAACTATAATAGCACTTAAAAGTGTTATTTTTTTTTACAAAAAAAGCAAGCTATTACACTTGCTCTAATCTTCATCTAATGCATACAAATTAGATAATTTTTCATATATTCCTTTTTCTACTTTGTTAAGTGAATTAATAGCTATTTCTAAAGATTTTCTATATTCACCTTCATAGAATAATTTTTCAGCATATGTTAAATATTTATCAAGATCATCTTCATGTGATCTATATCTATTTCCATATACAATAGCCATTTCAGCAAACTTAGCAGCTTTCATCATTTTTTTTGTTGTTCCAAATAGTTTTAGTACTAAATCACGAGCCGTATCAACACGAGTATTTAAAACACTTACTGTAATTGGTTTTTTATCCAATTCTTTAACAATCTCTTTAATAGCACTTTGAGCTTCTTTAAGTTCTACAAAATAATTATTTGGAATCACTGGTAAATTATACTCTCTGATTTTATTTTTAGATTCTCTTAAAATTACTTTAATTTCTTCTAATTGTTGTCTTGCTCTAATCTCATCATCTTTCATATTACCGATAGAATCAAGTATCATATCAACTTGCTCTTCTAAATTAGCAAGTCTAACAGATAATCCTTCAATCTCTTTTGTAAGTTGTGAGTATGCAAATGTATTATTTCCTGTATGTTCAACTAAAACTTTATAGTCTTCATTAAGTTTATCAAGTTCAATTCTAACATTTTCTAAAGTTTCAATATCCTTTTCAGTTAAATTATATGCAGTTCTTATTCTATCTAGTTGATTGAACATTTCTACAATTATATTATTATTTTTCTTTAATTTTTTACTAAATGTTCTATTTGCTTCTTCATAAACATTACGATTAACTTTTTCTTTTTCAAAATCAGTAAATAGTGAATCAAAATAATCAGACAAAATTTTAAGTTCAAACAAACTATCTTCAATATTTAAAACATGACTTCTATCAATTATATCATTAATCTTTTTATTAGCTTCACTAATATTATATTCAACATTTAAATAATCAAGTGGATATCCTACGCTAACCATTTCATTGTACTCAGCTTCTGCTTCACTAATCTTTTTAGGTAAAACACTTGATGTCATTAAATATATACTTGGCATTTCTTCAATAACATTAGTCATATGTTTTAATAATTCATCAATTGATTTAACTATTGTAGTAACAAGTGGAAAATCATTTTCTTCCATAGCATTTTCAAATGATTCAAATTTTTTTGCAATATTTTCAAATTGAAGATCAATTGATTCTTCGGCATCACCATATGATGATTTAGAATCACTAAACTTTTTATACAAATCTCGATATATTGCTTTTAAATTAGTAATTAATGCTCTATTTCTCTCTTCACTTGTTGTAATTTCTTTAATTTCATTTAGTAAAAAGTCAGAATTTGTTCTTACTTTATATATTTCCATCTCTAATTTAGCTATTTTATAAATAGTGCTTTTATAATCTTGTTTTGATAAAGAATAATCAGCATCAAGAAGCATATCTGTAATCTTAGGAATTTGATTTGTTCTGATTACATCAAGTCTATCCTTCCAATTATTATACATTGTTTCTAATTTTCCATTTTTATTTAATGATTCAATTTTAGACAATTCTGGTATAATTGGCATACTATCTATCTTATTCTTTTCAATTTCTAGATTAGACAAACGCTTTTTTACCTTTGAATAATTTTTTCTTTGGATCAAAAGTAAAACACTTATTATCATTATGATAGCAAAAATAGTAAGCAATATCATTGAAATAACAATTGAACTGTTCACCCTATCACCTCGCCTATTATAATTTTATCACAAGTATTTAAAAAATTCATCTAGTTTAGTATTATTTTTTTACTTTTTTCCTTAAATTGTTGACTTATAAGGGAAAAATGGTATAAT
>CAZFGE010000123.1:0-1982 GCA_964518415.1 uncultured Muribaculaceae bacterium | reverse complement strand
TAAAAATTCACTATTTGGTTCTTTCTCTTTTATTTTATTTATAATTGCTAATGCAGGATAAATATGTCCTCCTGTACCTCCAGCGCTTACTATTACTCTCACTTTATCACTCCTTATACAATTATACCATATTATATGATTAAACTAAACAAATTATTTTGTTAATATGTAAACATTTACTTTACACTCATATATTTATTTTAAATGTTTATTTTGTTATAATTTATATAGGTGATGTTATGAAAAATATAGACGTTGTAGATTTATTTGATGAAGAGATAAAGAAAAAACAAAATAAACTTGATAGAAAAGTTGAAAAAATGAGACTAAAAGAAGAAAAGAAAAAAGCTCGTGAGATAAGAAAATTTGAAAAAGAAGAAGATCAAGGCTTTAACGAATATATGAAAAAACTAAGACAAGAAAAACTTGTTGAAGTTCCTGATGTAAAACATGAATTTAGAAATGATCACATAAATATATCTTCAATTGAAAAAATGCTTGATGATAGTAAAAAAGAAGTACCTAAAAAACATCATGTATCTACTCTTCTAATTATTATTCTATCAATATGCTTATTAGTTTTAAGTTCTGACTATATTTTATATAACGCAACAATTAACTATAAAAACTTAAAAACATTAATCACTAGTTCTATTTTAGTTGCAACTGTATTTTTCTATATTTTATCTTTGATGATAAAAAAAGATTCAGTTAAAAGATTTTTTGAAGTTATATCACTTCTTTCATTTATATGTTATATAGCTTATTTGCTTTTTATAGCTTAGAAAAAAAGGATTTAATTAAATCCTTTTTTCTATTAACTACTAAACTATTGTTTCTCTCTCCATAACTTCCACTAGCAGTAATTGATGATGCATTAGATGTAATTGTAAAACTATAATTATTAGCAACTGATGAAATAAATAAAATAAAGAACGACAATTAATCGTTCTTTTTTAGTTGCTTTCTTCTTTTTGATACAGCAACACCATCTCCTAAATCATAAAATGTTGTATCAAATTCTTCATTATTTTCTAGGAATTCTACATAATTTTTTAGTTTTCTAACAAGTTGTCTTACATTTCTGCTTTCTATATGTTCAGTTGTATCAACAAGACCATGAAATTTCAAATTATCAGATACAATTACTCCTTCATCAGATAAATTTTTTTTAAATTTATCAAAGAATTTTATGTATTGTGCCTTAGCAGCATCAATAAATATCAAATCAAATTTAGAATCTAATTCAACATCAAATGCATCAGAATGAATTATGTTAATTCTTTTTTCTAAGTTAGCTTCTTTTATATTTTTTATAGCTTCGTTATATCTAACATCATCGCGCTCTATAGTAGTCACATTTATATCATCACTAACTAAAGCCATACGAATTGCTGAATATCCAATTGCACTACCTATTTCTAAGATATTTTTTACATTGTTTTCTTTAATATAGTTTGTTAAAAATTCAATTCCATCCTTCATCATTATTGGAACATTGTTAACTTTAGCATATTCTTCCATGCTTTCTAATATTCGTACCATTTGCCCTCCTTTTTAAGTTTAGCAATAATACTAGTGTGCTCACTTGATGTCTTAGAAAAATATGTTTTTCCTGTTTTATCAGCAACGAAGTAAATATAATTATGATCAGTTGGATTAATTGAAGCTGTAATTGATTCAAGTCCTGGCATACAAATAGGACCAACAGGAAGTTTCCCTGCCATTTTTGAATTTCTTGTGTTATAGCCATTATAGCTATTTAAATCTTTTACAGTCAAATCTCTTTCTGTTAAATCAAGTTTTAATCCATAATATGTTGTAACATCACTACCTAATGACATACCTGTATTTAATCTATTATAAAATACTCCTGCAACTCCAGCTCTATCGCTACTATTCGAAGCTTCCTTCTCGACAATTGATGCCATGGTCATAATTTCATGAATACTATATTTACTCTTTTCAATATCTGATTTATA
>CAZFGE010000122.1:0-1987 GCA_964518415.1 uncultured Muribaculaceae bacterium | reverse complement strand
AAAAAGATTAAGTTTTCACTTAATCTCTTAGAAATTATTTTTTACTTCCTTGCTTTAATTGCAGCTTGTGCAGCAGCTAGTCTTGCAATAGGTACTCTAAATGGAGAACAAGATACATAAGTAAGTCCTATATTGTTACAGAATTCAACGCTTGCTGGATCTCCTCCATGTTCACCACATATACCTAAGTGAATATCTTCACGCACTGGTTTAGCTTTATCAATTGCAAGTTTAATAAATTGTCCTACACCTTTTTGATCAAGTTTTGCAAATGGATCATTTTCGTATATTTTATTTTCATAATAAGCATTTAAGAATTTTCCTGCATCATCTCTTGAGAATCCAAATGACATTTGAGTTAAGTCATTAGTACCAAATGAGAAGAATTCAGCTTCCTTAGCTATTTCATCAGCTGTAATACAAGCTCTTGGTATTTCTATCATTGTACCAATATGATATCTAATATCAGATTTTAATTCAGCTTTAACTTTTTCAGCTTCATCAACTACTATATCTTTAACAAATTTTAACTCTTTAACTTCACCTACAAGTGGAATCATTATCTCAGGTTCAATATTATAGTTAAATTCTTGATTAACCTCAATAGCAGCTTCTATTAAAGCTCTTGTTTGCATTCTAGCAATCTCAGGATAAGTTACATCTAGTCTACATCCACGATGTCCCATCATTGGGTTAAATTCGTGTAGTTCAGCGCATTTATTTTTTAAGTACTCAATAGATACATTCATATCTTGAGCAAGTTCTATAATATCTTTTTCTTCTTTAGGTAAAAATTCATGTAGTGGTGGATCTAAGTATCTAACAGTCATAGGAAGTCCTTTTAACTCTTTATACATAGCTTTAAAGTCACCCTTTTGATAAGGAATTAATTTATCTAATGCTTTAACTCTAGCTTCTTTAGTTTCAGCTAAAATCATTTCTCTTATTGCTTTAATTCTCTCATCATTAAAGAACATGTGCTCAGTTCTACATAAACCAATTCCTTCAGCGCCTAATTCAATAGCTTTTTTAGTATCTGCTGGTGTATCTGCATTTGTTCTAACACCTAGTGTTCTATACTTATCAGTCCATGACATTACACGTTCAAATTCACCTACTATTTTAGCATCTACTGTATTAATTAATCCTTCATAAATATTACCAGTAGATCCATCAATTGAGATAGTATCTCCTTCATGGAATGTAATACCACCTAATGTGAATTCTTTTTTATCTTCATCAATTATAATATCACCACAACCTGATACACAGCACTCACCCATTCCACGAGCAACTACTGCAGCGTGAGATGTCATACCACCTCTAACAGTTAAAATACCTTCAGCTGCCTTCATACCAGTAATATCTTCAGGAGATGTTTCTAGTCTAACAAGTATTACTTTATGTCCTTTTTTAGCCCAGTCTTCTGCATCTTTAGCATTAAATACAACTTCACCTGCAGCAGCTCCTGGAGATGCTCCAAGTCCTTTACCAATAGGTTTTTTAACTTTTAATTCAGCTTCATCAAATTGTGGATGTAGAAGTGTATCTAAGTTTCTAGGATCTATCATAAGTACTGCTTCTTCTTCAGTTCTAGCTCCTTCATCAACTAAATCACAAGCTATTTTTAGTGCGGCTTTAGCAGTTCTCTTACCATTTCTAGTTTGAAGCATATAAAGTTTACCATGTTCAACAGTAAATTCCATATCTTGCATATCTCTATAGTGTTCTTCTAGTATTTGACATACTTTTTTAAATTCTTCAAATGCTTCTGGGAATTTTTCTTCCATCTCATTAATCTTCATAGGAGTTCTAACACCTGCAACAACATCTTCACCTTGTGCATTAGTTAAAAATTCACCAAATAAACCTTTTTCACCAGTAGCAGGATTACGTGTGAATGCTACACCTGTACCGCAGTCATCTCCCATATTACCAAATGCCATTGATTGAACATTAACAGCAGTTCCCCAAGAATATGGTATAT
>CAZFGE010000121.1:0-2028 GCA_964518415.1 uncultured Muribaculaceae bacterium | reverse complement strand
CTTCAGCCTCTTGAGTACTACTCCAGACTACGAATATAATTTTACATTATATCGTAATTTATGTCAAGATGTTTATTCAAAAGTTTCGCTGTAATTTTCACTTTTATAATTTTTAGAACACTTTAAATATGGTGTATAACTACTCTCTCCATCATATATAATATATCCAATACACTTTTTATTATCTGTTGGATCCACTAGCTCTTCCATATATCCATCAGAAATAAGTTTAGATGTTTTTATTACTATTTGATCTGTTGAACCTGTATAATTAGTAGACACATAAATTTTAGCTGTATTAGCCATTTTTTCAAGTATTGGTTTATATTTATTAGAATTAGAATCAATTACACTAACATTTTTTTCTTTTTCTATTTTTATCTCTTTATCAGCTATTTTAGGCTCTTCATAAGTCATTTTAAATTTATTTATATTTGAATCAATTACAATAACACAAACTACAAGAATCATCATGAAAAAAGATATGAAGAATAGTAAATTAGAAAGTGTGAATCCTTTATTATTCATAAATTACTTCCTCGCTATCTTTAAATCTATAAAGTTTTGCAGGTCTACCCATTTTATTATTTGTCTTATAATTTGTATCTTCTAATATATCTAAATTAAGTATCATTTTTCTAAAGTTTCTTCTATCTAATTTTTTACCTAATATTTGTTCATATACAACTTGTAGTTCAGGTAAAGTAAAGTCACTTGGAAAGAATATTTTTAACATAACTGGATTAGTTAAATACTTCTTCAAATGATTAATAGCATCTCTCAATATGTCAGCATGATCAAATATCATTTTAGGTATCTCATCTACATTAAACCAAACACCTTCATAAGGGGTTTTTTTCTTATGCATTAAAAGTGATTCTTCATCAATTATACCAATAACTGAGTTACCTATTATTCTATCATTAGGTAGTCTATCAACTTTACTAAATATATTACATTGTTCTATATGGATATTTTTTATTCCAACATACTCTTCAATTGTTGCTTCCGCGCATTCTTCAATAGTTTCGCTAGTCATAAGTAAATTACTAGGAAGCATCCAATATCCTTTAAATGGTTCTTCTAATCTTCTTATTAAATATACTTTTAAACTATTCTTATCTATTGTAAATACGTTTGTTAAAACTTCTATTTGATTGATATATCTTCTATCTATATCCATATGTATCACCATATTAATTATAGTATAAATACATCTCTTTTGTCAAAGAATATAAGGAAAAAACACATATAATAATGTGTTTCTAAATTGTTTAATCAATTTTTATATTCTGTGCCTACAATCATCTTTAGCGCCAATCCCCATCAATGATGTTGGGGGATTGTATTCTAGATTAAAAGATGACGAATCATCTTAATATTATCTTATTTATTATACTGGTTCATTGCCAGATGATTCGCCCTCGGGAACATTCAAAACAAAGCATCCAGCAGTACCACTGCCATCAACATTACATCCAGCCACGCCATCGCTCACATACACATTGCCACCAGAATACGCAGATGCAAAGTCAGGGTCATCATCGCAACCAAAGCTGAAAGAATTACCAGAGCAGTTATCATTTCCAAATGTACTTGATAATAATGTTTTGTTTTGTTCATATTTAAAACCATCTGCACTTCTCTCTAAGCAGAATTCTTGTCCATTATATTTACCACATACATCAATTCCTTCTATAATACCATTTGAATTTAGTATATGTTTTAAATAAAAGTTTAAAAGAAATAAAAAAGAGAGTTAATAACTCTCTTAGTTCATAAATTCTTCTTCAAGTACATCTAGTGGTTCAGCATTAATTGTCTCTTCTTCTAATTCATATTCATGATTACGATAGTTTTTAGCACCAGTACCAGCAGGTATTAGTTTACCAATAATAACGTTTTCTTTTAGACCATTTAAGTGATCTACTTTACCATGAATAGCAGCATCAGTTAAGATTCTTGTAGTCTCTTGGAATGATGCAGCAGATAAGAATGAATCAGTCTCAAGAGATGCTTTAGTAATAC
>CAZFGE010000120.1:0-2126 GCA_964518415.1 uncultured Muribaculaceae bacterium | reverse complement strand
TAACCGTAGTTGCAAATGTCGCGAGCCATGTCGGTGATACCTTCAGGCAGATCGCTGAGATTGTCTTCGAGAGCATTGAAGAAACCCTGAAGAACGCTGAAGCTCTCTTCAAGGCTTTCGGCTATCTGTTTGGCATATAAAAAGAACCATATCATTTGTGATATGGCACTTATATCAATATTGTCTTCAAATAAGCTTTGTTTAATAGGACTTTCAAAGCCTCTAACCTTAGATGAGAAGAAGTTTTCTTTAATATTTCCTTTTAAACATGCAGCAATTGTATTTTTAAGTCCTTTAAAATAATTATACATAGAATTAAAAGCATCAATTCTAACTCTTCTATCTTTACTATTCATATATTTTGAATAGTTAGCATGAGTAAGTTCTACATCAATACCATTTTCATCTTTAATAGTACCTAAGTTAACATCAGTATTATCAATATTATTAAATACATCATCACCTGTACCCATTGCGTTAGATGCAAGTGTAATAATTTCTTCTTCTTTTTCACTTAAGATATAAGGTTTATTTCTAAATAATTGTTCTAAATCAAAACTATATTCTTTAAGTCTAGAATCTTCTTCAATATATTTCTTTATAACTTCATAATCACACTTTAATATCTCAGGAGTTATAAATGTTGTTTTTTCTGATACATCATTAATTAGTTTTTCAACTTCCATAAAAAGTGCTTGTGATTTAGAATTAGTTGTATCTGAGTCATAATTCATATGACTATAACAATATAATTTTTCTATTTCTCTAGATAATTTATCATTTACTTGATAGAAATTATATAAAGAATCACTAGAATCACATATATGCCCTTTAAATTTTAATAATTCATCAAGTAGGTTTAATATATCACTTTTAATCTCCTCAGTACTTTTATCAAGCATTACATCTAAATTCCATTTAAACTTACTATCTACTTCATTTCTTAAACGTTCTTTCATGTTTTACCCTTTCTATTAATAGTCAAGAAGTTCTAGTTAAACTAGAACTTCATTTGATTTATTATTTTTCAGTGTATTCAGCATCAATTGTATCATCTGATTTTGCATTAGATGATTCTGTATTATTTTGTGCTTCTTGTTGTTGTTTAGCAATATCTTCATATACTTTTTGAGCAAATGCCATAGCAGTTTCTTGTAGAGCATCTTTTTTAGTTTTAATATCATCGATATTACCTTTTTCAAGTGCTTCTTTTAAGTCTTTTATTTGACCTTCAGCTTTTTCTTTATCAGTGCTTGATACTTTATCTCCTAAATCTTTTAGAGATTTTTCAGTTTGGTTAACTAATTGTTCTGCTTCATTTTTAAGATCAGCTTCTTCTTTTCTCTTTTGATCTGCTTCTCTATTAGCTTCAGCTTCCTTAACCATTCTATCGATTTCTTCATCTGATAAGTTAGTTGAAGATGTAATTGTAATTGATTGTTCTTTTCCTGTTCCTAAATCTTTAGCTTTAACATTTACGATACCATTGGCATCTATATCAAATGTAACTTCGATTTGAGGTACTCCTCTTGGAGCAGCAGGAATATTAGTTAATTGGAAACGTCCAAGTGTTTTGTTATCACTAGCCATTGGTCTTTCACCTTGTAAGATATGAATATCTACAGCTGGTTGATTATCTACAGCAGTTGAGAATACTTGTGATTTACTTGTTGGAATTGTAGTATTTCTTGGAATTAATACTGTACATACATTACCTAGTGTTTCAATACCAAGTGATAGTGGTGTTACATCTAGAAGTACGATATCATCAACTTCACCAGTTAAAACACCACCTTGAATAGCTGCACCCATAGCAACTACTTCATCAGGGTTAACTCCTTTAGAAGGTTCTTTGCCTAATTCTGCTTTAATTAAATCAACAACTTTTGGAATACGAGTAGATCCACCTACTAATAATATTTTATCAATATCATTTTTAGTTAAGTTAGCATCTTTTAATGCATTTCTAACAGGTTCCATAGTAGAATCTAATAAATCAGAAATTAAGTCTTCAAATTTAGCACGAGTTAAATTAACTTGTAAGTGAAGTGGTCCAGCTTCTGATTGAGTGATAAATGGTATAGATACTTCTGTTGAAGTCATACCAGATAAATCTTTTTTAGCTT
>CAZFGE010000119.1:0-2160 GCA_964518415.1 uncultured Muribaculaceae bacterium | reverse complement strand
AATCAAAAGAAGATAAATTATATATCATAAATCGAGATTTAATTAGTAAAGAAGAATACTTTAAAGTAAAAAATAATAATTTGATTGATTTAAAAAATAAATTAGAAGATTATATAAAAGAAGAAAGCGATACACAAGGTTTAATTAGTAACACTTTATCTAGTGAAGAAGAAAGCGTTATTAATGAATACTATGATGTAGTAGCACGTAAAAATGAACTAGAAGAATTATTAAATAGACTTCAAAATCAAAAAATATCTTTAAAAAATGAACAAGAAGAATTTGAATTTACAATAAAACGTGAGAATAGTTTATTTAATCAAAAAAGTAAAGAGTTAAAAACCCTTGAAATTGAAGTAAACAGAATGGATGTTAAACTAGATAATTTACTTAATAGATTAAATGAAACATATTCTATGACTTATGAAAAAGCAAATAGTGAATATAAACTTGAAATTGATTCAGAAGTTGCTCGAGAAAAAGTGGATAAATTAAAGAAAATTATACGTGACTTAGGAAATGTTAACTTAGATGCAATAGAAGAGTATGTAAAGGTAAGCGAAAGATATGAATTCTTAATTGCTCAAAGAGATGATTTAACAAAAGCTGAAGATACACTTCTAGAGATTATAAGTGAAATGGATGAAGTAATGAAGACTGAGTTTGAGGCAACATTTAAAGTTATAAATCAAAACTTCACAGAAACATTTAAAGAATTATTCAAAGGTGGTAATGCATATCTTAAATTAACAGATCCAGATAATTTACTTGAAACTGGAATAGAGATAATTGCATCTCCTCCAGGAAAGAGTTTAAAAAGTATTACACTTTTATCAGGTGGAGAAAAAACATTTACTGCAATTAGTTTATTATTTGCAATCTTAAAATCACGTAGTGTTCCTTTCTGTGTGCTAGATGAGGTAGAAGCCGCACTAGATGAGGCAAATGTTGATAGTTTTGGTGAATACATAACTAAATTTAAAACACAAACACAATTTATACTTATCACACATAAGAAAAGAACAATGGAATATGCAAATACCTTATATGGTATTACAATGCAAGAATCAGGTGTATCAAAACTTGTTAGTGTTAAATTAGAAGATTTTGATAAATAACTTGACAAATATGTTATAATTAAAATGGAGGTAATAAAATATGGCTGAAAAGAAAACAACAGTTAAAAAAACTACTACTAAAGCTAAAACAACTACTAAAGCAACAGCTAAAAAAGCACCTGCTAAAAAAGTTGAAAATAAAGCTGTAGTAAAAACTGCTCCTGTTAAAGAAGTAGAAAAATGTGAATGTAAGGAATGCAACTGTGGATGTAATTGTGAGAAAAAATTAAACTATTTAATTTATCTTACAGCAGCAACACTTGCACTTGTACTAATTTTACTAGGAGTTGTTATAGCAAATAACACAAATAGTACAAATAATGCTCCAACACAAGATGAATCATCAGAATATGATGTATCTATGTTTGAAGAATTAAATACTACTGATGCTATTAAAAAAATCAACAAAGGTAAAAAACTATTAGTGTATATTGGTAGATCAAATTGTGGATATTGTGTTAAATTCTTACCAAGCTTACAAAAAGCACAAAAAGAATTTGGTTATAAAACTGTTTATGTTGACTTAAATAAAGTATCAGGTACTGATCAACAAGAATGGGCTAAATTCGGTGGAGCAGCTAAACTTTATGATGAGACTTGTGTTGATGAAGAAAATGCAACTGTTGAAAATAAATGTGGTAAATTTGGACTTACTCCAATGGTATTAGTTTTTGAAAATGGAAAATTAAAAGCTGATTGGACAGGATATTCAGAATATGAACAATTTGCTTCATTCTTAAAAGAAAATGGATTTAAAAAATAAAAGTGATTTTTAATCACTTTTTTTTAATATTTAAAATATTTTAGAGTATAATAATAGTGTATTAAAAATATTTTAAAAAAAATTAAAAAAGTTTTAAAAAAACTATTGCACAAAAGGAACTTTTAGTATATAATTAAGAAGTCAAATGCCTAATTAGCTCAGTTGGTAGAGCACTCGGCTGTTAACCGATAGGTCGTAGGTTCGAGTCCTACATTAGGCGCCATTTTTTTTGGCCAGTTGGTGAAGTGGCTTAACACACTGCCCTTTCACGGCAGCATT
>CAZFGE010000118.1:0-2174 GCA_964518415.1 uncultured Muribaculaceae bacterium | reverse complement strand
TATAAAAAAAATATAGTATAATATTTAAAGTGAGAGTGATAATATGTTAGTAGAATTAACAAGTGAAGAGTTTAATAACTATAGTAGTAAACACAAAAACAGTATATTTTTTGAAAGCTCTTATTGGGGAGAATTAAAAAAAGGAACTGGTTGGAAATCTTTTTTTGTAGGTTATAAAACTGATAAGATAGAAGCCGCTACTCTTCTACTTGCAAAAAAAATCCCTGTAATAAATAAATATATATTTTATTCACCAAGAGGCTTTTTAATAGATTATAAAAATAAAGAATTAGTTAAAAAATTTACAGAAGAAATAGCTAAATTTGTAAAAAATAAAAAAGGAATATTCTTTAAAATAAATCCAATGTTAGTATATCAAGAGCGAGATATTAATGGTGATATAGTAGAAGGTGGAATTAATAATAAAGATGTAGTTGATTATTTAAAAAAATTAGGATATCAACACGTAGGTTTAACTAATGACTATGGAAAAGATATAGAACCTCGTTGGATTTCATTATTAGATTTAAAAGATAAAACATATGAAGATATATATAATGGCTATAATAAACTTAAAAAACGTCATATGAAAAGTATATCTAAACTTAACTTTAAATTAGTTGAGATAGATAAATCTAGAATGGATGAATATAAAAAAATGATGTCATCTACATCAGTAAGAAGAGGATTCATTGATAGACCACTATCATATTACAATAAAATGTATGATGTTTTTAAACCAAATGATATTATAAAGGTTATGTTTGTAGAAATAAACTTTAAAGAAAAATTAGATCAAGATATAGCTAAATTAAATGAATTAAATAGTAAAATTGAATCAGAAAAGAATAAAAATAAAGTTAATGAAAACTTAATTAATGAACTAATTAGACAAACAGA
The DNA here is from genome assembly GCA_964518415.1 of uncultured Muribaculaceae bacterium. Lineage (GTDB taxonomy): Bacteria > Bacillota_I > Bacilli_A > RF39 > UBA660 > CAJOJO01. Next base: position 1,274 of record CAZFGE010000118.1, on the reverse strand, counting down.
ATCAATTAATAAAACAATAAAAGAAGATAAAGATTATATTGAAAAATATGGTTCAAAAGATATACCAATTTCATCAGGATTATTTATGTCATTTGGACCAGAAGTTGTATATTTATTTGGTGCGAATTATGAAGAATTCATGAATTTAAATGGTGCAACTTACCTGATGGATCAAATGATTAAATATGCTATAGATAATAATTTTGAAAGATATAACTTCTATGGCATTACAGGTCATTTTGAACAAAGTCATCCAATGTATGGATTATTTGATTTTAAAAGAGGATTTGGAGCTCATGTAGAAGAACTTATAGGTGAATTTACATATGTTACAAATAAATTTTATTATGGTATATATAAAATAATGAAGAAATGTTATAGTATAATGAAGAAGGTGAAGAAATGATTGGAATAGCAAGTGATCATGGAGGATATCTCTTAAAAGAAAAAATCAAAGCAGAATTAAAAGAATTTAATTTTAAAGATTTTGGAACAACATCAACTGAATCAGTAGATTATCCACTATATGCATTTAAAGTAGGAGAAGCAGTAGCTAAAGGTGATGTAAAACTAGGAATTGTAATATGTACAACAGGAATTGGAATTTCTATTGCTTGTAATAAAGTAAAAGGTGTTAGATGCGCTAAAGTAGCTGATATAAAAGAAGCAGAAATGTCTAGACTTCATAATAATGCTAATGTAGTTGCCTTAAATTCCAAAGTAGAAAACCCAATAGAAATTGTAAGGACATTTTTAACAACAGATTTTTTAAATGAAGAGCGTCATATTAGAAGAATTAATCAAATAAAACATTACGAGGAGACAAATGAGTATTAAAGCAATTCTTTATATAATAATAACTCCTTTTGTTATTTGGTCATTAGATTCCATAAATATAGAAGGAAAATTTAAAAAAAATAAAATATATCAAGCAAGATTTTTAGCTTTATTTATAAGCTTTGCTATATCATATCTTGTTGTTAATTATTTTTATGATTTTTATATTAATGTTAAATTTTAATATAAACACAGTTCTAAAAAGAATTGTGTTTTTTTGACAAATTTTATACATAAGCAATTATAAAATATAAATGGTGATAGTATGAAAAAGTATAATATATTTATATTATTAATAGTATTTATACCATTTTTTATAGTTACTTATTTAAATAAAGAAGAAAACATTTTTGTAAAATTTAAGAATAAAAAAGAATATATAGTAAAAGTTAAAATGGAAGATGGAAATATAATAAAAATTCCTTTTGAAGAATATA
>CAZFGE010000117.1:0-2266 GCA_964518415.1 uncultured Muribaculaceae bacterium | reverse complement strand
ATTTTATTTCTATATTTTTATTTAATTGTTTACAAGTTAATATTGGAAACCAATATTCTCCTTCTACTTCATAACTTGTTATCTTTGGATCACAAAATATAACTATTTTCTTTTGTTTAAAAGCTGCATAAATAATTTCTGTTACTGAAGCTATTGCTGAATATTTTGTTAGATTAGCAACAACCAAATCACATCTATCTATTTGCTTTAATTCTTCACTTACTACATTTTCACAAACCGTTTTATTAACATCTTGCTTTTCATAATAAAACAATCCAACATACATAACATTTTTATTCTTTTCAATAATTACACCATCAGAAGCATAAACCGTATCTTTAACATTTCCAACAATTTTACTTCGTATATCATCTTTTAACATTTCTAATACATTTTCTTCATTAATCATTTCATGTCTAACTTTGTATGTTCCTGAATAAAATAATTTAATCATATTAATTTTGTCCTTTCATAATTTTATTCCAATTTATATACGATCCAACAGCCATAAATGTCCAAATAATATTTAATGCGAATAAGTATAATGCTTGATCAGGAAGAATAAAATATTCTACTGCATAAAAAATATCATTAATAAACCAAATTATCCAAGTATCTATTTTCTTTTTCATCATATAATAAGTAGCAATTAAACTAGATATTGTAGTAAATGAATCAAGCATTGGTAATGGATCATCTGTATTTTTAAGAACTGTACTTAAAATAATTGTACCTAAAGCAATTAACAAAATATAAATTATTCTTTCCTTTGTACTTGCTTTAGGTATTTTGTTTGATTCTTTGTTATTATTCCAAAGTACAAATCCTACTACACCCATAACTAAATAAATACTATTATTAGCTATATCTCCATACAAATGGTTTAAAGTTGAAAATATTATTAAGAATATCATCTGTAAAATATAGAATATCCAGTTACTCCTTTTATTAAGCATTACTAATACACCTTGTATCAATCCAAATACTGTAGCTCCTATTTCAAAAATCATCTAAATCATCTCCTTACATATAGTATGTTACACCATAAGTAATTAATTGTCAATACATTTATGGTATTTTTTACTATAAGTTATAAATTTATTTCAAATTCATCAGATTTATCAGTAGTTTTATGATAATCAGGTACATAAGCATAATCAAAAAGTTCATCTTCTTTTGTTGTTCCCTTAGCTATATCAATAATATCTTCTTGTTGAAAATCCCCATAATCATAGTACTCTTTTACTTCTTGAGTTACTAAATCTTTAGAAGGCTCGTTTCCATTTAGTAATATATTTCTAAAGAATTCTTTTATCCTATCTAATAAGTATTTAATAAAAGTATGTAAGTTTCTATTCTCCTTTACTAATTCTTCATTTGTATTTTTTAATAATGTAACTTCATTTTTAATATTTTGATTTTCTTTTTCTAAAGAGTTATAACTATCAGCATAATTATTTACTTCATTATAAACTTGCTTTATTTTAGGCTCTAATTCCTTTATTTTTTTAGATTCTTTTATAACCTTATTCATGGTATCAAATGTATCTTTATCAACAACTACATGTTTTTTATCAAATGGAATACTTTTTGAAGATTCCATTTTTTTATCTAGTTCATCAAACTCTTTATTAAGTCTATCGGATCTAACATTTATTTTTTGTTCTAGTTCTCTATTTATTCTTTTATATTCTTTAATTTTAATATGTTTCCTATCACTACCTTTAATACCTCTTTCTAAATCATAATCCTTATCAGTTAGTCTTTTATGATATTTATCTTGTAACTCTGATAGGTGTATCTTATCTCTTATATATTGTTTTTTAGAAATAGTATATCTTTCAGTATTAGTTCTTTTATCATATTTTTTAATTAAGGGAACTACTACACAATGTACATGAGGTGTTTTCTCATCTAAATGGACAGTTGCATGTAAAACTTGTTCTTTCTTATAACCTAAATCATTATAAACAAATTCCATACAAGTATCAGCCCATTCTTTTATATCATATCTTGTCATATCTTTAAAGAATTCATTAGTTGCTGTAAACATTAATTCATCAGCTATAACATTATTTGATCTATCTAGCATTTGTTTAAATGTCTTTTTTCTATCTTCTCTTTCGGTTTTCATTCTTTCATCGTGTTCTTTTTTATAATCTTTAGTTAAGTTATAAAAACCCCTAACATACTTTTCTGTTAAGGGTACTAATTCAATATTATTTTTACTTAATTCTAGTTTTATATCTGGATTAGATTGATAAGT
>CAZFGE010000116.1:0-2509 GCA_964518415.1 uncultured Muribaculaceae bacterium | reverse complement strand
CTTGGAAATATATAAAAATATGAAATCTATTTTATTTATGCCAGATGAATTATATATTTATAATTTAAATCATAGTTATAAAAGAAAAAGATTAAAACAAGCAGATGTAATTAAAAAAATAGAAGATACAATTTATGTATACTATGATTTATATATGTCTACAAAAACGTTTGATATAAAAAATAAAAAGGAATATAAAAAAGTAGCAGCTATTCGTATGATTGAAAAATTATCATTTTTAATAGGTGACTTGCTTAAGACTGGTATTTCAAAAAAAGAATTTATTGAATACTTAAATAAAGTAACTGACAATAAAAAAGTTAAAGCTATTTATAAAGAATTAAATAATGAAGATGTATCTGACATTTATAAAGATGTTAGAGTATATGATTTAACAAAAAGAGTTAAAAAGAATTCTGATTACTTATTAAATAAAAAATTCAATCAATTATATAATTATAATAAAATATTTTTAAATTTTAAAAAGATTTTTTAAAAACTGATAATAAATATCAGTTTTTTTCATATATATTAATTGTAGAAAGGAATGATTTAATATATATGGAAACACTTAAAGTTTCATCAAAATCTAATCCAAATAGTGTTGCTGGAGCACTAGCTAATGTATTTAAAGAAAAATCTTCAGTTGAAGTACAAGCAATTGGAGCAGGAGCACTTAATCAAGCAATTAAGGCAATTGCAATTGCAAGAGGCTTTGTAGCTCCTAGTGGAAAAAACTTGGTATGTATTCCAGCTTTTACAGATATTACAATAGAAGGCTTAGAAAAAACTGCAATCAAGTTAATTGTTGAGGCTACATAGTCTCTTTTTTCTTGTAATCTAAATATTTTAGTGTTAAACTATTTATGGTGATATTTATGGATCAAAACCTAAAAAGAAGTATAATATTAGATCATTATCAAAATCCAAGAAACAAAGGTTTAGTTGATGATGATTCATATATTTTAGTAAATACAAATAATGAATCTTGTATAGATGAAGTAAATTTAATGGTAAAACTATTTGATGGAAAAATAGTTTATGTACATTTTGATGGTGAGGCATGTGCTATTTGTACATCATCAACATCTATTATGATAGATACAATTATTGGAAAAACCTTAGATGAAGCAATTATTATTTTAAATAATTTTAAAAATATGATTGATGAGAAAGAATATAATCCTGATATATTAGAACAAGCAATTGTCTATGATGATATTTATAAACAAGCAAATAGAAAAAAATGCGCACTTCTACCTTGGTGGGGATTAGAAAAAGTAGTGAATAAAGTAAAAGGAGAATAGTATGTATAAAGCAAGAATTGGAAGATATTATGAAGAATTAAAAGCAACAGCAACAATTGAATATTTAATGAGTCCTGCGGTAATAGAAAGATATGTTATAAAGGTAAATGAAGATTATATGATTGATGTTGATAATCATGATTTTTATCCAATTGTAAAACGTAATAAACGAGGATATGTAGAGAGTGATATTGAGCTTAATAAAGATTACGTAATATCATATGAACCAGTTAAGATAAATGATTTTGAAACTTATAGAAAATGTGCTAATGCTAAGATATATGCAATTTTATTTAATCATTATCAAAAAGAATTTAGGAGAATATCTAAAAAAGAAAAAACTAAACAATTAAAAAAGTAACTTTATTTAGGGGGAACAATTATGAATATTGAAAGTGGAATGTGTAGAGCTAAAATAGGTAAATTTAAAAGCTATGACGCACATTATAATTTTAACGATTGGTATTTAAAAAAAGATAACAAAGATGTTATAGATATTATGGGTATTATTGATGATAATGTTTTAATTGATATAGAAACAGGATTAGAGTATCCAATATTAAAGCATGATGCAAATAATAATATATCTGTAGATCAAGAAATAAATTTAGATACTATTTATGCACTTGATATATATGGTATCAATGAAAAAAGAACCACATCAAAAGATTATATAAAAGCAATTGATGTAAAAGTTAAAAGATTAATAAAAAATAATAAATAAAAAAGATTTATTCTTTTTTTGTAAAAAGAGGTGAGGTATGAAAGAAGGACTTACTGAAAAAAAAGTTAGAGAAATATCTAGCATTAAAGGTGAACCAGAATGGATGACTGATTTTAGAGTAATGTCATATAAAAAATTTATGGAACTAGATAATCCATCATTTGGTCCTAAAATAGATTTAAATTTTGATATAATAAATTATTATAAAAGAATGAATGATAAAGTTGAAAAAGATTGGTCAAAAGTATCATGTGGCATTAGAGATACTTTTGATAAAATAGGACTTATTGATTCAGAAAAAAAATATCTAGATGGTGTTGGAGCTCAATTTGAAAGTGAAGTAGTATATCATAATATGATTAAAGAATTAGAAGATAAAAACGTTATTTTCTGTGATACAGATACTGCTTTAAGAGAACATCCTGAAATATTTAAAAAGTATTTTAATAATTTAGTTAAATATGATGAGAATAAATAT
>CAZFGE010000115.1:0-2518 GCA_964518415.1 uncultured Muribaculaceae bacterium | reverse complement strand
CCTAAATCTTCAAAGAAATCTTTATCTAATTCTGGAATTTTAACTTCTTTAACTTCATGTACTTTTATTTTAAATACTGCTTTAGCACCTTTTAATTCTTCAGCATGATAATCTTCTGGGAAAGTTACTTCTATATCTTTTTCATCACCAGATTTAAGTCCTATTAATTGTTCTTCAAATCCTGGAATAAATGTATTTGAACCAATTTCTAATGAATAGTTTTCAGCTTTACCACCTTCGAAAGCTACTCCATCTTTATAACCATCAAAGTCAATAATTGCGATATTACCGTTTTCAATAGCTCCTTCTTTAACTACGTTTTCAGCATATCTATTTCTCATCTCATCAATTGTTTTATTGATTTCTTCGTCAGTTACTTCAACAGATTCTTTTTTAACACCAAGCTTAGTATATTTGCCTAATTTAACTTCAGGATATAAAGTTAAGCTAAATGAAAATTCGCAACCGTTTTCATCAATTGATTTTAAATTAACTTGTGGTTGAGCAACGATTTTTAAGTCTTCATTTTCACTAATCATTTTTTGATAAGCATCATTTAGGCAAATATCAGCAGCATCAAAGAAAAGTGATTCTTTACCATATTTTTTAATAAATACATCTTTTGGAGCTTTTCCTTTTCTAAATCCAGGAATATTAGCTTTTTTTACAGCTTCTTTAAAAGCTTTATCTAATGCTTCTTCCCATTCTTTTCCTTCTATTTTAATATTAACTTCTTTCATATTGTCCTCCTATTTAATGTTTAATATTTTAACTTCATAACTTCCAGCTTCTGCATTAACAGTAGCAACTTCACCTACTGATTTACCCATAATTGCTTTAGCAAGTGGTGATTCATTTGATATTTTATTATCAAATGGATCTACTTCACTAGTACCAACTATAGTGTAAGTATCTTCTTCATTATCGTCCATATATTTAATTGTAACAACTGAACCAAATGAAACAGTATTTGAATCATTTTTTTCAATGATTACTGCTTTTTCAATCATAACTTCTAGTTGAGCAATTCTACCTTCTACTTCTGCTTGTTCTGATCTTGCTGCATCATATTCAGCATTTTCTGATAAATCTCCAAGTGCTCTTGCTTCTTTTAAAGCTTGAACAACTTCTGGTCTTCTAACTAATTTAAGTTCTTCTAATTCTTTTTTTAACTCTTCTAGACCTTGTTCAGTTAGATAATATTCTTTTGTTTTATCCATGTATTCCACCTCTTTATAATTTACTTAATGATAATATAACAAAATAAGCGTTTTGTCAACTTTATTTTCTTATTAAATCATATTTAAATACTTCTTTATTTAGTCTAACTTTTACTATTTCCATTGGATGTCTAACTAAATCCATACTATTCCCTTCCATGTCATAAATCTCATCAATAATAATTTCTATATCTTCATGATTAGGCCCAAATATAATTGCCTTATCTCCTACTTTAAATAGGTTTCTCTCTTGTACGGTAGCAAGGTGAGATTCTTTATCATAATCTAATATTACTCCTAAGAAATCTTGATTAGATACTTCTACTCTTCCATTATAATAACCACATGTTGAATCATTTACTCCATTATAGAATTGTGGCACTGAATCTCTATTCGCACAGTTTCTTAAGATTTTTTCATATTCAGGATTATATTTATAGTTTTCTTTATCACTCAAATAACTATCTATTACTTTTCTATAAGTGTTAACAATAGTTGCTATATAATAAATTGAACGCATTCTACCTTCAATTTTAAATGAGGTAATACCTTGATCTATCATATCAGGAATATATTTTAACATTGATAAGTCTTTAGCACAGAATGTAAACTCTTTATCACCTTTAATAGCCTCTTTATTCTCACTTAATAAATCAAAGTCCCATCTACATATTTGAGCACATCCACCACGATTAGCATCCCTTCCTGTAAATAGATTAGATAGTGCACATCTACCACTTATACCTGCGCACATAGCACCATGTATAAAACATTCTAGTTCTATATCTACATTATCTTTTATAGCTTTTATCTCTTCTTTAGAGCATTCTCTTGCTAGTACTATTCTCTCGCAACCTAACTCTTTATAAAATTTAGCTGTCTCAACATTCATACTTGATGCTTGTGTTGATATATGAACTGGTATTTTGGTATTATCAAGTGCTAGTTTTACAATAGTTAAATCACTTACTATAATAGCATCCACATTACACTCTTCTAATTTTTTTAAATAATCTAATACAGCTTTTAACTCTTTATTATGTAATACTATATTTACTGTTACATATACTTTTTTATTTAATGAGTGAGCAAATTCACATGCTTCTTTTATCTCATCAAATGAAAAATTTATAGCATTCGCACGAAGACCTAAAAGAGGGCCTCCAAGAAAAACAGCATCAGATCCCTACACAAGAGCATACAATAGACATACCAAACAACCTACAGGCGCTAAGAACTCTCGAATAATATCACCTCACTTTACTTTATAAGTTGTCTCATTAAATAGAAATCCTTTA
>CAZFGE010000114.1:0-2567 GCA_964518415.1 uncultured Muribaculaceae bacterium | reverse complement strand
GTAAATTAAAATCTTTTGCATTAAGAACTTTATAATAAATGTTATAGTTTAAACTATCTAAAGTATTTGAAATAACTTCAAATGTTGCACCACCATTATGTGCTTTTAGGTTTTTAACATTTTCAAGGAAAATAATTTTTGGTTTATGATAACTAACAATTCTTACTATATCAAAGAATAGTGTTCCTCTTGTATCTTCAAAACCTTTTTGTTTTCCAGATATACTAAATGGTTGACATGGAAAACCTGCACATAAAATATCAAAGCTAGGAATATCTTTTTCATCAATCTTAGTTATATCTCCATAAGGAACTTCACCAAAATTTAGATTATAACTTTCTTGACAATATTTATCCCATTCAGATGAAAATACACATTTACATCCAAAAGATTCAAGTGCATATCTAAATCCACCTATTCCAGCAAATAAATCAATAAATTTCATTTTCTTTAGTTCCATGATATAACACCATCCTCTCATATAAATTATACCATAATTCAGGGCAATATAATAACTTTTATACGAATTTATGATAAAATATTTGTGAGGTGTTTCTATGAAAGTATTAACTTTAAAACAACCATGGGCAACGCTTGTTGCAGAAGGTATTAAAAAATATGAATTTAGATCATGGAAAACTAATTATAGAGGAAAAATCCTAATTCATGCTGGTACTGGAATTGATAAAAAAGAATTAGAAAAATTTAAGAATTTGAATTTAGAATTTCCATCAAAAAAAATACTAGCTGAAGTAGAACTAGAAGATTGTTTAGAATTAAATGATGAGTTAAATGAAAAAATTATTGCAGAAAAAAATATAGCATATGGTTCTAAATATAGAACTGGTTATGCTTGGAAATTAACTAATTCTAAAAAAATAAACTATGATAAAGAAGTTAAAGGACAGCTTGGTTTGTGGAATTTAGACTTATAATATTATTGGGAGGTTTGGAATGAAAATAAAAAATAAATTTAGTAAACAAAGAATAGATAAAGATAATCTTTTTTTGAATAAAATAATGAATATTAAAAAAGGTATAAGAAATAAGACATCAAAAATTATACCATTAACCGATATGGAAAAATTTCTATATACAGAGGATGATTTTGAAAAAAAATATGATGAAAAAAATACAACCATGCCCAAAAACAAATATTTAAGGCTAAATGATATATTTTTACTAAATATTGTTTCTAAGAAAGATTGCCATAATTTATATCCAGGAATTATTAATCTATACAAAGACAATTATTTAAAAGGCTATTTAGGTGGAGAACTTAGACATAAAGAATTAAAAAAATGTATAGATAGCTATATAACCTCAACTAACTTTCATGGTTGCACTGAATTATGTAGATTATCGCCAAAGGATAATGAGCTATATGAATTATGTGATTTTATAATAATTCATATTTTTGAAATATCAAATGACTTATTAGGGATATCTTTTGATTTAAAGGTTACCGAAAAATTTAACAATGAAATAAATAATATATTTAATGAAAAAGTAGATATAACTACTATTTATGATAAATTGAAATATAAAAAGAAATATCTCTATAGTAGAAGTAGAACTTCCGTTAAACAAAAACGCAATAATGATTATGAAGATTTTATTATTGAATTTAAATGTAGATTTAACAAATTATTTAATAAATATTTACCACTTCAATTAAATTATAAAAATAAACCACCAATAAGTATCAATGCCTATCAAACTAACTTTAAAGTAACAAATAGATCAGAGTCTTTCTATCAAGATTTAGAAATATTAGAGCATTATTCAGCAAGAGAACTTAAAGATATAAGTGTATGTGTTGGAAAAAGTGGAGAAAGTGATTCATTTATAGATACTACTATGTGGTATAACATTATGATATCTAGAAATAAAATTGACCGCTCAAACAGCGTACTTTTCTATCTTGATGAAAAAGAAAATAAAATTAAACATTCTGGTACTGAGTTTACAAATATATTTATTAATTCTATTGCATTCTATCTTTTAGATGAGATGCAAGAAGATATTACAAATGAAAAAATAAAGTTGTACAATTGTAAAACTAGCAAAATTAGAAAAAATTATAAACAATATGAAATACTAAATTCAAAATTTCATAAATATAGTTCCATATTTAATGGTATTGATATTCACAAATTCCATTATAAAGATGAATACATAACAAAAGGTTTTGAAAATATAAAAAATATTTATGATGATTATAATAAACAATTACTAGATTTAAAAAAAGAATATGAATTTAGGATTAATATTAATAATGTTAAAAGTTCATTTTGGATTTCAATTATATCAGTTATTATCGCCTTAGGGGCTTTGGGATTAAGTATATTTTTTGAATATAGAAATAAAAATGATAATTCAATAAAAAATATAGAAACTAAAATTGAAATTAATAATAATGAAATAGAAGAAATAAATAATACTTTAAATCAAATAAAAGATTTAATTAAAAATAATACTGAGAAGTAATTGCATTATCTTCTTTTTAAGTATATAATGAATATGTAATTAAGATTTATCTCTTATTACATTTGTAGTAAATTGTT
>CAZFGE010000113.1:0-2637 GCA_964518415.1 uncultured Muribaculaceae bacterium | reverse complement strand
GGAATTCATCATGTACTTGCTAAATCAATAAAAGATTCATTTACAAAATATAAAACAATGCAAGGATATAGAGTTTTAAGAAAAATAGGACTTGATACTCATGGACTTCCAATTGAAGTTAATGTAGAAAAAAAACTTGGATTTAAATCAAAATCTGATATTGAAGAGTTTGGTATTGAAAACTTCTGTAAGGAGTGTAATAAAAATACTGCTTTAAATATTGATGAAGTAAATACATTAACTGATATAATGGGTCAATTTATAGATTGTGAAAATCCATATGTTACTTGCTCTAATGAATTCATTGAATCTGAATGGTGGATTATTAAAGAAATGTTTAAAAAAGATTTAATCTATCATGGTAATAAAGTATTATGGTATTGCCCAAGATGTGGTACAGAATTATCTGCTAATGAAGTGTCACAAGGATATGAACAAGATTCAGTTAATACTGTAATATTCCCACTTAAAAAAGTTGATGAAGATGCTTATTTCTTAGCTTGGACAACAACTCCTTGGACATTAATAGCTAATGTTGCTTTATGTGTTAATCCAAATCTTACTTATGTAAAAGTAGAATCAATGGGTTATAAATTTATAATGTGTGAATCATTAGTTGAAAAAGTTTTAGGTGAAGATGTAAAAGTATTAGAAACTTATAAAGGTACAGATTTAGTTGGTATGAAATATGAACAATTAATGCCTTTTGTAAATGTTGAAGGTAAAGCTTTTGTTGTAGTTGCTGATAATTATGTAACTGACTCAGATGGTACAGGTATTGTACATATTGCTCCTGCATTTGGTGCTGATGATAATAGAGTATGTGTTGAAAATGGTATTGGATTTGTAAATCCAGTTGGACCAGATGGATGCTATACAGAGGGACCTTGGAAAGGTACTTTAGTTACAGATAAAGAATTAGAAATTGAAATCATTAAATGGTTAAAAGAAAATGATAAATTATTCAAAAAAATAAAAATAGTTCATGACTATCCACATTGTTGGAGATGTAAGAGTGCTTTAATCTCTTATCCAAAACCAGCTTGGTATGTAGCAACTACTAAATACAAAGATAAAATAATAGAAGCTAATAATAAAATTAATTGGTATCCTGATTATGTTGGTACTAAAAGATTTGGTAACTGGTTAGATAACATGGTAGACTGGGGTATATCTAGATCTCGTTATTGGGGATGTCCTCTACCTATTTGGACTAATAAAGAAACTGGAGAAATCTATTGTGTAGGTTCAAGAGCAGAGTTACAAGAACTTGCTATTGAAGATGTTGATGTAATGAGTATGGAGTTACATAGACCATATATTGATAATATTCATATTAAGTCACCAAATACAGGGGACGTGTTAACTCGTGTTGAAGATGTACTTGATGTATGGTTTGATTCAGGCTCAATGCCTTATGCTCAATTCCATTATCCATTTGAAAATAAAGAATTATTTGAATCACAATTCCCAGCTGACTTTATAGCTGAAGGACTTGATCAAACAAGAGGATGGTTCTATGTCTTACTTGTTATATCTACAATTATATCTGGTGAATCATGCTTTAAAAACGTTGTAGTTAATGACATGGTACTTGATGGTCAAGGTAAAAAGATGAGTAAATCTACAGGTAATATAGTAGATCCTATTAAAACAATTGAAGAATATGGTGCTGATAACGTTAGATGGTATATGTTCTATGTATCACCAGTTTGGACACCTTTAAAATTTGATTTAGAAGGACTTAAAGAAGTACATTCAAAATTCTTTAACCCACTTAAAAATACTTATTCATTCTTCTCTACATATGCTAATATCGATAATATAGATATTAATGAATGTAATATTGATTATCAAGATAGAGAAGAAATTGATAAATGGTTACTTTCTAAATATAACAAATTATTAAAAGAAGTAACTGCTGCATATGAAGCATATGACTTAAATATAGTTGTTAAATTAATTACATCTTTTGTATCTGAAGATTTATCTAACTGGTATATAAGACGTAATAGAGATAGATTCTGGTCAAGTGTTATGGATAATTCTAAAAAGTCTGTATACAAAACTACTTATGAAGTATTAGTTGGACTAGCAAAAATGTGTGCTCCAATAATTCCATTTACAACAGAAGAATTATATAGAAATTTAACTGGCGAACTTTCAGTTCATTTAAGTGATTTCCCTAAATATAATGAGGAATATATTAATGAATCTATTGAAACTAAAATGGATTTAGTAAGAGATTTAATATCTTTAGGTAGAAATGCTAGAGAAGATGCTAAGATTAAAGTTAGACAACCAATAAGTGAAGCTATAATTGATGGTAAAAATAAAGATATAATTGCTGATTTAGTAGATTTAATTAAAGAAGAATTAAACGTTAAAGAAGTTGTATTTAAAGATGATTTATCTGAATTTATGACACTTTCTGTTAAACCAAACTTTAAAGAAGTAGGTAAAATGTTAGGTGCTAAAATGAAAGATTTCACAAATGTTTTAGCTAATCTTTCTATAGAAGATGTTAATAAACTTAATAATGGTGAGTCTATTACTATTGATTTAGATGGCGAGTTTACAGTAGAACCTTATATGGCTGATATTAGATATAGTGCTAAAGAAGGTTTTGATGTAGCA
>CAZFGE010000112.1:0-2686 GCA_964518415.1 uncultured Muribaculaceae bacterium | reverse complement strand
AAATAAAAGAATATAGTTTATATAATAACTACAAATGACATCATAATCATTAAATAATACATCATTGGAATATGTGGCATAATATATGAAAACATTATTATTGGATTAAATAGTCCATAATAAGATATATAATATATATTCTCACCCGCACCTAAATTAAATGTGAAATCAGGCATTATATCACCAGTTGAATAAAACAAATTTCTAAAATATTCAGCTAATGGATAGTGTTGAACATCAAAGTCTACTTTAGATAAAGGTAGATATTTAAAACCTTTTGTTGTTATTAATAAGACTACAAAATAAAATAATATAAGTAATGCTATATTTAAAAAATCTTTATTCTTTTTTATCATTTTCATATATACACCTCTATAATAATTTTACCATAAAAAAAAGCAAATTAACTTGCTTTTTTAATTAATTTTACATAATGACCAATTCCAAATAAAATCATTAAGAATATTATAATTGCTCCAAGACCTGGTAATAAACTAATTATTTGTCCAATAAGTAAACCAACAAAAGCCTTCAAATATAAGTTATCTTTTTTAAATACTTTTGTAGTAACTAAATTACCTATTACATAGCAAACAAATAGATAAGCTAGATAAATAGCTATAAAATAACAAATTAATGTAATAACTGAAACTGGAATTAGAATCTCAGTAAATATACCAAAGAAACATAAAATTGGAATCATTATTAAAAGAGTAAAGCCTATTCCAATATTTTTAAATATATTAGAAATTGCTAAATCTTCAACATCTAATTCTTCTTTAAATGTTGGAAGTAATAAAAGAATAACAACAAGTAAAATATATTTACCAATAAACATAATGATATCACTAGTAAATCTTTCTACTGGTGTAATAGTATTTTTTTCCTCAACAACATGTATTTTGACATCATTAATTTTAGCTTTATCAATACCTTCAATAACAGCTTTATTTGAATAATCTAAAATACCTTTTATTTCAGTTCCTTCATTCATGATAATTTTTGATGCATCAATATAAGCATTACCATTAATTTTAGCATTTGATAAATCAATTACATTAGCGCCAGCATTTAGGTCTCTACCTATACTAGCATTTAATATGATGTCAGAACCTGCTAAGTATAAATCTCTTTTTATAACAGAACCATCAAATTCAACTCTACTACCAGCTATAAATAAATCTTTGTTAATAGTTTCTTTAACAGTTACATTTCTTCCTGCATAAAAGCCATATTCTGATTCACCCTCAAGAATTAAATCACTTGCAGCCATTAAAGATAGACCATCATTAGTTGATTTATTATCTACTTTATTACCCGCAACAATTCTTAATGATGAATAGTTACCATCAACAGTAACATTTTCTCCAGCCTCAGCAATTTTTTTAGCGCTTACATTACTAATCATAAAAATAGATGTAATAATAAGCACTAAAGACATATAAATCTTTTTCATACAATCACTCCTCTATAATTAATTATAACACTATTATTTAATATTTTAAAATTTATTTTTGGCATTTTTTACAATAATAGGTACCTCTTCCACCAACTCTTATTTTTTCAACATCACTTCCACATATAGGACATTTATCTTTACCATGAATTAATAACTCGTTTTGAAATAAACCATGAACTCCTTCACTAGATTCATAAGTTCTAATAGTAGTACCACCTAATTCTATTGCATGTTCTAAAACCTTTTTTGTATTTATAATTATATTTTCTAAATCAACGTTCTTTAAATATACTGGTTTTTTCAGTGGATTAATTTTTGATAAAAACAATACTTCATCAACATAAATATTGCCAAGGCCAACAATTATACTTTGATCTAAAAGTAATGTTTTAATAGGTAATTTTTTATTTTTTAATTTATTTTTTAAATAAGATATATTTAAATTATCATCCCAAGGTTCTAATCCTAAAAGAGATAAAGGTTTATTATTAAATACTTCATCTTTTTTGTATAAATACATTCTTCCAAATTTTCTTGTATCTTTATATCTTAGCGTTGTTGAATCAGTAAATACAAATTCAACATGTTCATGTTTATTATATTCATCATCAACATTTCTAATTACATATTTTCCTTCCATTCTAAGATGAGAAAGTAATACATAATTATCTAGTATAAACATTAACCATTTACCACGTCTTTTTATATCGGTTATTTTCTCTCCTATTAAATTATATTTAAAATCTCTAACACTAGGATATTCAATTATATCTTCATACATTACATTTACTTTTCTAATTGTTTTATTTAAAACTAATCTTTTTAAAGTATTTTTAACTGTTTCAACCTCTGGTAGTTCTGGCATATTATCACCTCTTACTATATTATAGCACAAAAAAAGACCAATAAGGTCTTATGCACGTGATGAATATTTTCCATCAGCTGTTGTAACAAGTATTTTTTCACCTTGTTCAATGAATAATGGAACTCTAACTAAAAGTCCAGTTTCAACATATGCATCTTTAAGTGCATTATTTGTAGTATTACCTTTAACTGCAGGTTCAGTTTGAACAACAGAAAATTCAATTATATCAGGTAAGATAATACCTAATAATTCACCTTCATACATAACGATATCAACAAGTAAGTTTTCAAGTAAGAATTTTTTATTGTCTCCAACTTGATCTTCAGTTAATTCGATTTGTTCATATGTTTCCATATTCATGA
>CAZFGE010000111.1:0-2735 GCA_964518415.1 uncultured Muribaculaceae bacterium | reverse complement strand
AATCCTTTTTTCTTCATTATATCATCCTCTCTATTTTACTCTAAGTTAATTATATCATTTTGAAATATTTTATACAATAAAAAATGGAACTAATCGTTCCATTTCCAATTTCTAATCTCTTCCATATCTTGTCCATGTTCTTTTATATATGCTTTATGTTCAACTAGTTTATCTTTACACATTTGATAAACACTTGAGCCCCTATTACCTAACTGAGGTAAGTATTTTAAAGCATCCATGACAAGATGATATCTATCTATTTCATTTTGAACTCTCATATCAAATGGAGTTGTAATAGTACCTTCTTCTAAATATCCATGAACATGCAATTCCTTATTATCTCTTTTATAAGTTAATTGATGAATTAAATGAGGATATCCGTGGAAAGCAAATATAATTGGTTTATCTTTAGTAAATATAGCATTATATTCTTGACAAGAAAGTCCATGTGGATGTTCTTCTAGTGATTGTAGCCTCATTAGGTCAACTACATTTACAACACGAACCTTTATCTCAGGGAAACTTTCTCTTAAAATTTTTACAGCAGCAAGTGTCTCTAGTGTTGGTGTATCACCACAACATGCCATTACTATATCAGGCTCACTACCTTCATCATTACTTGCCCATTTCCATATTCCAACACCTTCTGTACAGTGTTTAACAGCTTCTTCATAAGAAAGCCATTGTGGACGTGGATGTTTAGATGCTACAATTACATTTATATAATTTTTTGTTTTAATACAGTGATCAAAACAAGATAGTAAACAGTTTGTATCAGGAGGTAAATATATTCTTGATATATCTGCTTTTTTAGTAACTAAGTGATTTAAGAAACCTGGATCTTGATGAGTATAACCATTATGATCTTGTTGCCATATATGAGATGTAAGTACATAGTTAAGACTTGCAATAGGTCTTCTCCATGGAAGATTACGTGTTACTTTTAACCATTTAGCGTGTTGTGAAGCCATTGAATCAACTATTCTTACAAATGCCTCATAACTATGCATAAATCCATGTCTTCCTGTAAGTAAATATCCTTCTAAGGCTCCTTCACATAAGTGTTCAGATAGATATGAATCTATTACTCTACCGCTTTTAGACATAAACTCATCATTCTCACCTACTGGAAGTTCCCATTGTCTATTTGTCTCATTAAAAGTATAGTTAAGTCTATTACTCATTGCCTCATCTGGACCAAATATTCTAAAGTTTTTATTGTCTTCGTTTTCTTTAACAATACCACCTATAAATTTACCTAACTCCATCATATCTTGAGCTATAACTTCACCATGTTCTTTTATATCTAAAGCATAATCTTTAAAATTAGGAACACGTAGTTCTTTAAGAAGTATTCCTCCATTAGCGTGTTTATTTAAACCCATTACATGTTCTTTATCAGGAATAATCTCTTTTATTTCTTCTTTTAATTTACCAGCCTCATCAAATAATTCTTCTGGTTTATAACTTCTAAGCCATTTATCAAGTATTTTTAGTGTCTCTTCATTGTTTACAACAACTGGTACTTGATGAGCTCTAAAAGATCCTTCAATTACTTTACCATCAACTTCACTAGGACCAGTCCATCCTTTTGGTGTACGAAGTACTATCATAGGCCAAAGTTGTCTTGGTGCATTAGGATTCTCTTTAGCAGACTCTTTAATCATTTTTATTCTCTCAATTGCTTTATCTAACTCTGTTGCCATAATCTCATGCATTTTAACTGGATCAGACCCTTCTACATAAAGAGGTAACCATCCATATCCTTTAAATAGGCAATCTAACTCTAACTTAGATATTCTAGATAATACTGTTGGGTTAGATATTTTAAATCCATTTAAATGAAGTATTGGAAGTACTGCTCCATCAGTAGCTGGATTAATAAATTTATTTATGTTCCAACTTGTTGCGAGTGGTCCAGTTTCAGCTTCACCATCTCCAACAGTACAAGCAACTATTAAATCAGGATTATCTAAAACAGCACCTAATGCATGTGATAAGCTATATCCAAGTTCTCCACCTTCATTAATAGAACCTGGAGTCTCAGGCGCAACATGGCTTGATACTCCACCAGGAAATGAAAATTGTTTAAATAATTTTTGCATTCCAGCTTCATCTTCAGTAATATTAGGATAAACTTCACTATAAGAACCCTCTAGATAAGTGTTTGCTATCATCGCATTACCACCATGACCAGGTCCAGAGATATAAAGCATATTTAAATCATATTTTTTTATAACTCGATTAAGATGAGTATATATAAAGTTTTGACCAGGTACAGTTCCCCAGTGACCAACTATATTATGTTTTACATCATCTAAAGTTAAAGGTCTTCTAAGTAGTGGATTATCTTTTAAATAAAGTTGTCCAACTGATAAGTAATTACATGCCCTAAAATATTTATCTAATAAGTTTAACTCTTTTTCATTTAATGTACTCATATTATCTTCCCCTATTATTTATTCTACTAATTATTATACACTAACAAGCATAAAAAAAGCAATTAAAATTGCTTAATATTCTAATTCAGATAAGTCTGATTCATAATCGTTTACATCTTCATTTATATCTTCTACTTTTTCTTTAGTCTCATCAATCATATCTTTAGCTTCTTCTACATTAGCAGTTGGATTATATTTTTTATTCCATGCATCAATTTCTGCTTTAACACCAAAGCATGTTCCAACAACAATTAAAATCATTAACAAAACAATAAAAAAATTCTTCATACATTC
>CAZFGE010000110.1:0-2915 GCA_964518415.1 uncultured Muribaculaceae bacterium | reverse complement strand
CAATACTTTTATTAACACCTATTTGTTCTACTATATTATCGGTTTTTCTAATTCCGGCTGTATCTATCATATTTAAAACAATACCATCTAAATTTAGTGTACCTTCTACAATATCTCTTGTTGTACCTTCAATATCAGTTACTATCGCCTTATCTTCATCTAAAAGTAAATTAAGTAAGCTACTTTTTCCAACATTAGGTCTTCCTATTATAGATGTTTTAATACCTTCTTTTAAAATCTTACCTGATTCACTTTCTTTAAGTATTTTAGATATTTCATTTTCAATATTTGAAACTCTATCTCTTATCATATCAACAGTCATTTCTTCTATATCATCATATTCAGGATAATCTATATTAACTTCAATGTTAGATATAATTTGAGCAAGAGAATCACGTAGATTCTTAATCATTCCAGATACTCTACCATTAACTTTATTCATGGCCATTTTTCTCATATTTTCAGTTTTAGCATCTATTAAGTCCATGATACCTTCAGCTTCTGTTAAATCTATTCTTCCATTTAAGAAAGCTCTTTTAGTAAATTCACCAGGTTCAGCAAGTCTACAACCTTTTCTAATTAATAGTTCTAAAACTTTTTGAGTAGTCATAATACCACCATGACAGTTAATCTCAACAACGTCCTCAGTTGTAAAAGTACGAGGAGCTCTCATAACACTAACTAGAACTTCATCTATTTCATCATTATTATCAACTATTTTACCGTAATTTATAGTATGTGTGGGAACTTCTTCTAGATTCTTTCCTTTAAATACACTATTTACGATAGATATAGCATCAGATCCACTTACTCTTACAATTGATATAGCACCAACACCAAGAGCAGTTGAAATAGCAACTATTGTATCTTCCACATTATCCCTTCTTTCCTAATCCTACTAGTTTTGGTAAAAACTTAGGATTTTTAAATACTTCTAATGATATATATTTATCTACTGTTGTAACAATCCATCCTTCTTTATATTTAGGAGGCACTTTATTAAGTGGAAACATATGTCTAAGTATTATATCATCAATTTTTTCATTCATTAAATTTGGAAAATATTTATGAGCATTCATTAATGCATCTTTAGCATGAGTAAAACCATGTTGTTCTAATAATTTTTTCTTTTCTGTACATTCTTGCCAAGGTTTAGTATAAAAATCATGAAGTAAGCCTCCAATTGCTGCACTTTTATAGTCTAAATGCATACGACGAGCAAGTTTATATGAAAGCTTAGATACAGCTAGGCAATGATCATATACAGATATATTAGAATGATGTTTAAAATTTTTTCTTTTTATAAATTCAGGATGTTCTAATATTTCTTTTACTATTTTATAATATTCTACTCTCCACATTATACTCATATTTATTCTCCTTACGAAAAAATATAATCATGAGATTATATTTAAGATTCTTTATATTTTATTGTTACGTGTCTATCTTTTCCTTCTCCTACACTTTCAGTAATTAAAGCAGGATATTCAGATATAATTGTATGAACTAATCTTCTCTCATAAGAATTCATTGGATCTAGTGAGATAGTTAAATGTGATGCTTCTACATCTGCAGCAACTCCTCTAACAAGTCTCTCTATATTTTTTAATTTTTTAATTTTATAATTTGAAACATCTAAGTTTAATTTAATAGATAAACCAGTATTATTTTTAATTGCTTGTCTAATTAATTTTTGAAGGGCATTTAATGTTTTTCCTTCTTTTCCTATTAATATAGCATTATTATTAGAAACAAGTACTACATTAAATATATTTTCAGATTCAATAATTTCTGTTTCTATATTTAAATTCATATTTTTAGCAATTTCTTTAAAGAAGTTATCAATATATTTTTTTATATCTTCTTTATTTATTACTGATACTATATATTTTGAAGGCTTAAATAATTTTCCTTCAACAAATTCATCTTTAAAAAATAAATCTTCAACTCTAACATTTAGTTCTTTTGCTGCATTATCTAATGCTTCTTCTTTAGTTTTAGCTTCAAACTTTCTAATTTCTACCATTTTTTACGCTCCTTTTAACAGCTATATTTTGAATAATTGTAAATATATTTGATGTTACCCAATATACACCAATACCAGATGATATTGAGAATGCTGTAATAGACATCATTACAACCATAAAGTATGTCATAGTCTTCATTTGTTGAGCTTGTTCTTCACTCATTACATCTCTAGATGACATTTTAAATGACATATATGTAGCAAGTACTACTAAAATAATTAATACTAAATATAAAATATTTCCTTGTTTAAGTAATCCTACACTTGGACTTGTTCCTAAGTTAAGTCCTAAGAATGATTCTTCAAATATTGCAGGTATTCTTGTAATTGCTTCATAGAAAGCAAAGAATAAAGGTATTTGAATAAACATTACTAAACAACTTGATAGTGGATTTATATTATATTCTTTATATACCATTTGTATTTCTTGAGCTTTTTGCATCATACTTGCTTGATCGTTTCTATTTTGATATTTCTTCTCTATTTTACTAAGTTTACCTTGTGCTTTCTTCATATTTTCAGATTGCATTGCAGTTTTTTTAGTAAGTGGGAATACTAATCCTCTAATTAATAAAGTACAAAGGATAATTGCTAAACCATAATTTTTAACAAGTAATCCTATTTTAATTATTATCCAAGCTAAAGGTTGAACAAATATTGTAACCCAAAGTCCATCATAATTTTTAGAAGCAATACCCATTTCATTACATTCTGGAAGTGAGTTAACATCTACTTTTTTACTTTTTGTTGTTTTATTATATTCATTATATGTATTTAGCGTTTCTTTATCTGTTTGTTTACATAATATATTAGATTTTTAGTTTTGACCAGTTTATATATTTTGAACTATCTTACCTTTATCATCTTTTATATATTTAGTACATCCTGT
>CAZFGE010000109.1:0-2975 GCA_964518415.1 uncultured Muribaculaceae bacterium | reverse complement strand
TTTTCCGCTTGATCCTTAGCAAGTTCCATTTGTCTTAAAAGTTTTAAATCAGGATTTTCAATTGTATGAAACATAACCATGTAACTTATTGAAAAAATAAATGTTTCAGTTATTACTTCTGAACAATATTTTCGAAGAATTAATCCAACTATAAAGAATAAAAACAAAACTAAAAATGGTATTAATTTACTCTTATCTTTTTTTATTCTAAATGCAGATATGATACATAACAATGCAATTATAAACATATATAGAACTATTTCTACCATTGCTGCATAATATGCTGGTCCATTTAAATCAACAGTCTCACCAACAATAATTGTATCCATTGGAAGAGCCAAAATAAATAAAACAATAATAGTTGTTATTATGTTAAATACTATATTTAATTGTTTTTTTAAATTTTCATTAAAAATACTTAATTCCATTACATATTTAAGTAAAAATAGTAGCATTAAATCCATTGTTATTAAATAAAATGATTGTAATACTCCTGTATAATAAAGGTGTCCTACTTTCATTGCAAAAATATATATAACAACACCTAGTGTTGAATAAACAAGATTCATTAAAATTAATACTTTATAAATCTTTGTTTCATAGTTCTTTACAGCACCTTTTGCTAAAAATAATACTACAAGATAAATTGCTAATATTAAAGAACCTATTGGTAACCATATTCCACTCATTAAATCACACCCTATTCTATATAATTATAACAAAAAAAAGACTTTTTATAAAGCCTTTATTTTTTTTAATACATTTTCTGGATATAATGGATCATTATATCTTGTATTTTCTATTACTTCTTTAGTATAACCATTAGTTGTCTCTGACATAATATCATTTATAAAATCAATCTCATTTTTAATTGGAGTACCAAGCTCATTTCTTTTTAATATTTTACTTTCATTAAATATTATTTCACCAACTAAAGAAGATATTTTTTCTTTAAGTTCGTTTGTAATATCTTCTGCATCACTAGCTTGGGCTCCTGATACATCAAATTCACTACCTATGTTTACTGTATAATTTAATTTATCTCTAACAATACCAATAGGAACTATAACTCCATTACCATTAATTGCTATTCTAGCTGCTCCTTTAAATAAAGATTGAACTATTCTTGGAGTAATATTCCATGCGCCTTCTGGATAAATTAAAATGTTTTCCTTATTTGATATTCTTTTAGTACATACACTTTCACAAATATGTCTATCTTTTTTGTATTCTTTATATAAAGCTAATTCTTCATCAGTTAATTCAATTCCATCTTGAACTTTTTTAAATATATCTGCAATTTGATATCCCGTATCCATACATATTCTTCCTTGAATATGTTCTAAGAAAAATCCTTCAAAGTTTCTATATGTTTCTTCTGGATCACCCATTACAAAATATACTTGTTCATTAATAGCTTCCATAGCTGATTCTATATCATATCTACCAACATGACTTGATGCATATACTTTACCTTTATCAATATTATTTGATCTTTTATCACTATATATATTAAGTTTTCTACCTGTTGTTATTCTATCAATTTTTAAAATCAATTTAGTTAAGAAATATATTCTTTTTTTTATTTCATTTGATTTTAATTCTATATTATTATCAAATTCATAACTACGTAAAGTTCTATAATATTTAGATAGTTCTTCTAAAGACATTTTTTTAATTTCTAATAAATTTTTATATTCAAATTCATTATTTTTCATATAAAATCAACCCTTTTTTCTTTAATTGACGTCTATTATAGCACTATTCCATTTATTGTCAATTTTTAGTTAATATATAAAAAAGAGAAGTATTATAATACTTCTCTTTGTTTCATTAAATGGGGCGCGATAAGGGGATCGAACCCTTGCATAACGGAACCACAATCCGCCGTGTTAACCACTTCACCAATCACGCCATGTAATACATGAATATTATACATAAACTTAAGCCTTTTGACAAGTACTTTTAATGATTTTTTAAGATTAATAGTTAAATCGCCCATTACAAATGTGTAAAAAAACGTAATATAAAATTGGGAGGAATAAGTATGTTTTATAATCAAGATTTTAATAATATAAGGTTAGATAAATATAATTATGTAAATAATAATTATAATCAACCACTTTATACTGAAAATGTAAGCAGTATGAATTTATATGATCCTTACCAAGGGTTTATTAGAGGAAACATGTTTCCAAATCTATATAATGGCTACACAGATAAGAACTTAGACATTAACCCAGCAAGTGAACAAGCAAGAATGTTAACTACACTAAGTGCTCTTGATTTTGCTGCTCATGATATTAATTTATATTTAGACTTATATCCTGATGATAGAGATATGTTAGACTTATTTAACAAATATAAAAATGAAGCAAATAAAATAAGAGAACAATATGAAGAAAAATATGGGCCTATTTTAGTAGATAGTAAAAAAACAAGTGAATATCCATGGAATTGGAAAAATTCACCATGGCCATGGGAAAGGAGTAAGTAATATGTGGTTATATAGTAAAAAACTACAATATCCAGTTGATATTAAGAAAAAGAATTTAAAAATGGCTAAATATTTAATGAGTCAATATGCTGGTGCAGATTCTGAGATGAGTGCAGCTCTTAGATATTTAAATCAAAGATATACAATGCCTGATGATAAAGGAAAAGCACTGCTTACTGATATTGGTACAGAAGAACTAGCTCACTTAGAAATTATAGCTTCCATGATTAATTCCTTAATGAAAGGAGCAACAATTGACGAAATTAAAGAAGCTGGACTTGGAGGCTTTTTTGCAGAACATGATTCTGGGTTATTTCCTGTTAATCCAGAAGGAGTGCCTTTTACTACTGCATATATAGAAACAACAGGTGACTTTATTGCTGATATAGAAAGCGATATGGCAGCTGAACAAAGAGCTAGAGCTGTATATGAACACTTAATTTATTTAAACGATGATGTTGATTTGATTAAGCCATTA
>CAZFGE010000108.1:0-3018 GCA_964518415.1 uncultured Muribaculaceae bacterium | reverse complement strand
TATATGCTGAAGATAATATAAATAATACGTATACTATGATATTAGATCATAATATAAGTAATGGTGTAACTTGGGGACCAGATTCAGTTGCATATACATCAAGTTATGTATATCCGGTTGTAAATAGTATTGTTTGGGATTCATCAATTATTAGTACAGGTATAATGAGCCAATCTGATCTTGAGTCTATTACAGGAAGAACGCTATCTGCTAAATCATATTTTGACGGGTCTAGTAGAAGCGGTACTGGTACTAGTGCGTATAGTTGGTTATATGATTATACTAGTGAATGTATATATTCAGGCTGTAATTATAATTTATCAAGTGGAACTACTAAAGGATATTGGATTGTTGGTAATGCTTGTGGCAGTAATTGTGTTTGGTCTGTTGAAAAAAATGGTACAATAGATACTCATGGCGCTGGTTATTCATCTGGTGTTCGTCCAGTTATAGTGGTACCAAAGAGTATATTTGCAAATTAAAACTCACTTAAACGTGAGTTTTTTAAAATGTTATATCTAATATCATCATAATAGCAAATCCTATAATAGTGAACATTGCCATTAAATCCTTTTTAGTGTTTGTTTGACTTTCTGGTATTATCTCTTCAACCACTACATATATCATAGCTCCTGCAGCAAAAGAGAGTAGAAATGGTAGTATTGTTTTAATATTCATTGCTAGAATACATCCTATAATTCCACTAATAGGTTCAACTATACCACTAAGTGAACCTATTATAAAGGATTTTTTCAAACTCATTCCTTCACGTCTTAATGGAACACTTACGGCAGTTCCTTCAGGAAAGTTTTGTATACCAATTCCAAGGGCAAGTATTAAAGCAGATGTAATTGGTTCATGGCTATAAATAAGAGATCCAAAAGAAACGCCTACAACTAAACCTTCTGGAATATTATGAAGTGTGATTGAGAATATCAACATAGAAATTCTTTTTATGCCTGATTCTTTATCCATATAGTGATCAAATATTTTATCACCTATAAATAGTAGTATTCCACCTGATGCAAATCCTAAAAATATAACTAACCAAACTGTCATATTTAAAGTTTTTGCCATTTCAATTCCAGGATTTAATAGTGACCAAAAAGATGCTGCAATCATAATACCACCAGCAAATCCTAACATGGCATCCATAATATTTTTATTTGTTTTTTTAAAAATAAATACTAAAGCTGAACCAAGTACAGTTACACTAAATGTAAAAAGAGTTGCAAGTAATGCTTGTATAATAGGATTTAATCCAATAAAAAAATTATACATAATACCACCTATAGTATATTATGCATAATTATAATTTATGACACAAAAAAGATGAATTAATTATATAATTCATCTTTTAACATATCAATATTTTCATTTAATAGTGTTACATAAGTTTCTTTATTATTTCTCATGTCACTAGTTAAGTTATCAATTTTAAATAATTGTTTTATTTTAACACTTGTTGTATCTTTAATATTTTTAGCAGTTTCACTTAAATTATTTTCATCAAATGTAAATATATAATCAACATTACCTGATTTAATTAAACTTTTAACTTCTATAATTGTTTTATCAGTTATATCCTTATCTGTTAGAGATATAACATTAAATCCATATTTACTTAAAAATTTTAAAGCATCATTATCAACTACAATTGTTTTATTATTAGTATTTTCATATAGTAATTTTAAATTTGCATCTATTTTAGATATCTCTATTTTTAAATTGTTGTAGTTTTCTTCAATTTTTTCATTTAAATAGTGATTAGTAGTATACTCTAAAATACCATTTTTAATATTAAGTGCCATCATTAAGAAGTTTGATGGATCTAGCCAAAGTTCTAAATCATTTGCATTATATTCCATAGTATTTGTTGCATCTATTATTTTTAAATTTTTGTTATATTTAAATATTGATGTAACATAATTTGACTCTTTGTCGTTTTTTCCATTAAAAACATATAAATTCATTTTACTATAGTCTTTAATTTGTTTATTTGTAAGTTCATAATTATTTACATCAACACCATTTGGATAAATACTTGTTATTTCACTATATTCACCATATAAGTAATTAACTATATATTCAACTGGATATATTGTTGTATATATTTTAATATTTTCAAAATCATCTTGTTTAAAACATCCTGTCATTAAGAATGTAATAGTTATTACTAATAATAATTTTATTTTTTTCACTTCAATCTTCCTTTCACAGGATCATATCCTTTTTTACCAAAAGGTCTACACCTCATTATTCTTTTAATAGCCATTATACTTCCTTTAAAACTTCCATATTCATCAATTGCTTCTATTGCGTAATTGGAACATGTTGGATAAAATCTACAGTGATTATGGAAGTCTCCTGGAATGCTTTGATATATCCTAATTAAATTTATTAATATATGTTTCATAATCATCATAATAATTATACTAGATAAAGCTTGTTTTGTAAATTGATATTTCTTTTTTTAGTAAAATGAGTTATAATTGATTTGGTGATAACTATGGAGATACTTGATAAACTTGGTATAAAAACAACTAATATTGAAATATATAATACAGCATTTACTCATACATCATTCGCAAATGAACATGGTAAAGTATCATATGAAAGATTAGAGTATTTAGGTGATGCTGTATTAGAACTTGTCGTAAGTGATTTTTTATATAATAATACAGGATATCCTGAAGGAAAAATGACAAAAATTAGAGCTCACTATGTATGTGAGAATGCAAACTATGAATACTCTATGAAATTAGGTTTAAACAAGTATTTAAATTTAGGCCATGGTGAAGAGATGAGTGGTGGAAGAGATAGAAAAGCAATAGTTGCAGATATTTTTGAATCATTTATAGGAGCTGTATACCTAGATCAAGGATACTTAAAAGCAAAAGAAATTATATATTCTACAACTATAGAATTTATGAAAGAGCATAAATTAGATTATTTTGATGACTATAAATCTGAACTTCAAGAATTAGTTCAAACAGATAAAAGAAGTCTAGAATATGT
>CAZFGE010000107.1:0-3049 GCA_964518415.1 uncultured Muribaculaceae bacterium | reverse complement strand
TTTAAAGTTACTCTAATTAAACCATTAGGAAGCTCTATAAATTTTTTAATTTTAACAATAGTTCCAACATCAGGAAGTTTATCTATATCAATAGTTTCCTCTAAATCATCAATATCTGTTACAACTAATACTTTTGAATCATCAAATAATTTAGCACTTTCAATTATATCTAAACTAACATTTAGATCAATTTTAATCTCATTAAAAGGTAATAAGACGTGACCCTTTAATACAATTACATTTAAATCAAATCTCAAGATGGGTCACCTCCAAATAATTGATATTTATTATAGCACAACTAAATTTAATGTCTAGCAAAATATGAAAAAAAGAGAATAAAAATTCTCTTAAAATAATTATTTATTAATTAAACTTAGATCAGCACAATAAGCAATACCTGCACTTGTTATATCACAAATATTTGTACCGTAATATGTTCCAACACATCCATATGGACATACATTAAATTCCATATCAGATGAATTACAGAAGTATTGTCCATTTTCATCTTTACAATTTTCAGCATCAAATATATCATTAAGTCTTTTTTTACTATTTAAATAATCAGCTTCGTCAATATTAGGAGAAACACAATGCTCATCACCCTTATATTTAATGCATCCATCAATTCGTTCAACAGTTCCATTTTTAGATAGTTTAAATCTTAAATAGTTCTTCCATGAATTATCAGGAGTAGTTTTATATTTTAAATCATATGTAACAAATGATTCATAACTACATTCAGACCCACTAAAAGAAGATGTAGCTTGCATACATTCTTCCTCAGTATCAAAAGGTCCCTTAAATCCCATAAATGAAAGAACCCATTTTTCACCTATATCATATCCACCATCTATTGGATAGCCTACTCTAGTTACACCAGCTGAGTTTGAATAAGCATACGATGGATAAGCTTGTTGAATTGGTTTATTTCCTTTGACAACATTAGTTTTTACTCCATCATGAGTAACAACATATCCATTCATTACAATAGAATATCTACTAGAACCATTCGAAGTCATCTCTATCCATCCACTAGTTGGAGCTTTGCCTTTATAATCTACCTCATATTTACTATCAAGAGGTACTTGATAAAAATCTGGCAATATATTATTACTAGCATTGCTATCTGTAAAATTATATTCTTGTTGTTTATCAACTGCATCAACATATCCAATAACACTAGTCTCAGCAGCACTTTTCTTAGCATTTGAAATTACCTTTCTAATTCTTGGAACTGCAATTAAAGCAATAACTGCAAGAATTATTATAACAGCAAGTAACTCTATTAATGTAAAACCTTTTTTCATATAACAGCCTCTTTTCTTATTATCACACTATATTAATTATATAAAAATTGCTTTTTTGTAGCAAGTAACCTTTACACCTTTTAACACATAAAAAAAGCATTATATATTTATATATACAATGCTTGGTTTAAATAAACAATTTAATTTTTGAATATATTTTGGATTCACACTTGAAAACTTAATAATTCCACCACTTATTATTAAATTAATGCTTTTATCATCTATTTTTTTTACTGCTCTATTTCTAGCATATTTAGGAAATGGTTTTTTTAAAGGACTAATTAAACCCCAACATCCACCATGATCAAAGCATCTTAAAATCATCCCATTATGCATATGTCCAGATAAAATCAAATCAGCTTTTTTTATTTCCTTACAATATTTAAGCGTTAATGGAGTAAATACATTTACAGGACTATGACATAGCATAATATTAAAATACTTTTTATTCATTTTAATCTTTCTATCAAGTTCTTTTATAAATAGTTTATTATCTTCCTTTTTATAATATTCATAATCAGGATTAAAACCAATAAAACAAATATTATCTCTAACTAGATTTTTATTATTTAAAAAGTACACATTTTCTAATTTATTTAAATCCATAAACCAATTTGTTACATCAAATATATTAGAAGAATCAGATTTAACTTTTAATCCATTATTCTTAAAATTTGATATTTCATGATTTCCTAGAGATACGATAACTTGAGATATTTTTGATAAATTCTTAATAAAATCTTTTAAATAGTTCATTTTATCACTATAAACCATATCTCCATAATCTATAATATCACCTGATAAACAAATAAAATCTGGTTTATTAATAAATACATTTTCTTCAATTTTTTTTAAAAGAGATAAATCATAATTATCTGAAAAATGAAGATCAGTAATCAAACATATTCTTTTATCTATTTTTCCAATATTATATATTTTTTCTTCCATAAAACCTCCTAAAAAAGATAACTAAATAGTTATCTTATAATAGTTCACCCATACCTGATGTGAATTGCTTAACAACATCATTGAATTTAGCAAGATTTTGCTCTAGTTCTTTAGTTTTATCATCATTATCTTTCTTCTCTAAATCAATTTGTTTTTTATAATCATCAAGTTCTATTTTTCTTTTGTCTAACTCTTTGCTTTTTTCTAAAAAATCTTGTTTTTGTTTTTCTTCTTTAACTTTTAGTTGCTCTAAGGATTTTTTCTTGTCCATCTCAATTCTTGCTTTTTCATTAGATAATTCAAGTTCTTTTTGTTTAACACTTGCTTCATAATCTTCAAGTTCTTTTTTCTTATTTTTTAAAGCTTTATATGCATCTTCTTTAAACTTTTTAATTTTATCAAGTTCAACTTTAGCTTCCTCAGCTTGTTTAACTCGAAGTTCTTCTAATTCTTTTTTTTCATCATCTAATTTTGTTTTTAAAGCTACACATTTATCAAATATTTGAGTTGCTGATTTAACTGAATCATTAGCAGCATCAAATATTTTTCTAATTGATGGTTTATCTTCCGTAATTTCTTCTGATGGCTCTAATTCTTTTGTTAAATCTTCCAAAGACTACTCCTATTCTCTTCCAGAAATATCTTTAAAGCCAGAGTTAAATTGTGAAACTAATTCTTTAAAGCGAGCTACGCTTTGTGATAAATTAGTACTTTCAAGTTCAAGTTTTTGTTTTTCAACATCCTTATATTTTTCAAATTCTTTTCTTGCATTTTCTAATTCTTCATTTGCA
>CAZFGE010000106.1:0-3052 GCA_964518415.1 uncultured Muribaculaceae bacterium | reverse complement strand
TAGCTTATAGAAAAGATATAAATAACTATCCAAATTATTTAAATATTTCTAAAAATAAAGATAATTTTAATAAATATTTAGAAAATAAAATGAATGATACTTCTTTTGTAAAAAAATATTTTAGCTTAATAATAAAATAAGATACATTATTAATGTATCTTATTTTGACAAAAAATTATTTTTAAAATATAATTATTTGTGTAGAAAGTAGGGAGACAATGAAAAGTTTGAAAAAAATATTACCAATTATTGCGTTAATAATTTTAATTTCTGTGATAGTATTTGTTATAATAAATAAGAATAACAAAAGTAATGCAAAAGAAAGCAATATTTTAGAAAGCACTAGTTGGTATGCAACAGACAATTCAAATGTGATATTTGAAGATGGTATCATTACATGGTATCGTGAAGCCAATAGTGAAAGTTACTATAAAGGAAAATATAAGACTTATGTTGGAGAAGATGCGTATAATTATTTAACTAAAGACTTAAAAGAATATGGTGTAACTAAAGGTGAATTAAATGATTTATTTAAAAGAAATAATCTATATTCTAAAGATAAATTAATTGTAGTTGATATATATTATGATACATTTATGCTTGATGGAATGGAACAAAAAGTATCTAATCCACATGTTCCATGGTTTGGATTTATCTTAGAAGATAATACTTTATTAGATGTTGCTAATATGAATACAGAATCATACTATAGATTTGAAAAAGCTAAATAAAATAGCTTTTTTTGTGCTATAATTTAGATGATAGGATTGGTGTTTATGAAATATATAAAATATTTTATATTATTGATTGTTTTAGTTTTATTAATTTTTATATTTTACCCAAGAAAAAAGTATAGTGATAGTGATTTTTCAATTATGACATATAAAAGTAGTGTGGATAAGGACTTAGATGGAATTGATGATCAAACTGATATTTTAAATAATGCATTAGAATATATTTCTAAAAAGCCTAAATATAAAAGCAAGTATTATATAACAGGATATTCAAATGATCACTTTGGTGTATGTACTGATGTTGTTGCTTACGCACTACTTAATTCAGGATATGATTTAATGAGCCTTGTTAATGAGGATATAAAGAATAATAAAGAGTTATATAATATCGATAAAATAGATAAAAATATAGATTTTAGAAGGGTTAGAAATCTAAAAGTATATTTTGATAGACATGCTATTTCCTTATCAAAAAACATTAATGATATATATGAATGGCATGCAGGAGATATTGTTGTATTTGAAAATCATATTGGAATAGTATCTAATATTAGAAATAAAAAAGGTATTCCTTATGTAATACATCATAGATCAAAATTTCAAAGAAATTATATAGAAGATATACTAGGAAAACGATATAAAATTATAGGACATTACAAGATTAGTTAGGAGAATTTATGAAAAAAATACTTAATAAATTATGTTTAATTATATTGCTTGCTTTAGGAGGATGTTTTTATCTTTATGTAAATGATTATTATAAAGCTGATAGTTCTGTTTATGATATTAAATCAAACGTTAAAATAGAACAAACTACACTTGGATATTTATTTGACGGTGAAGGTAAAGATAAACTTGTTATATTTTATCCAGGGGCTAAAGTAGAAGAAATGAGCTATGCGCCTTTAATGATTAAATTAGCTGAAAACGGTATTGATGCATACGTTGTTAAAATGCCATTTAAACTTGCTATTTTGGGTAAAAATAGAGCTTTAAAAGTAATCGATGAAGAAAAGTATGATCATTATTTTATGATGGGCCACTCTCTTGGTGGAGCAATGGCAAGTGATTTTACAAGCACAGGTAAATGTAATATAAAAGGCCTTATATTGCTTGCAAGTTATTCAATGAAAAAGATACCGGATAATGTAAAAGTATTATCAATATATGGTAGCCTAGATGGTGTCATAAATATGAATAATTATAACAAATATAAAAGTAATATTAACTCTAATTTAGAAGAACACGTAATAGATGGCGCTAATCATGCAGGATATGCTAATTATGGATTTCAAAAAAAAGATAATAAAGCAACTATTACAAATGAAGAACAACAAACTATAACGTCAAACTATATAATTGATTTTATAAATAACTTGTAAATATTTTATATTAATGTTAAAATATAATTGTATTCATAAGAGTAGGTGATGTTATGGATAAAACTATAAGTTTTAATATTGATGATGTAAATAGTGAGCTTATTTTACAAACTCTAAAAACTGTTAAAAGCATACTAGAAGAAAAAGGATATAATCCTATTAATCAAATAGTTGGTTTTTTAATTAGTGGTGATCCGGGCTATATTACATCATATAAAGATGCTAGAAAAATCATGATGAGTATTGACCGTAGTAAGGCACTTGAAATTTTAGTTAAGAAAGCTTTAGTATGAGATATTTAGGCCTTGATTTAGGTACACGTACACTTGGTACTTCTTTAAGTGACTTAACAGGTACAATAGCATCTAGCCATGGTACAATCAGATTTGAAGATTCAAATTATGATTTATTGTTGCCACAAATTAAAGAAATAGTTGATGAATATAAGGTTTCTAAAATCGTTTTAGGCCTACCAAAGAATATGAATAATTCGCTAGGTTTTAGAGCTGAGGCAACTATTGAATTTAAAGAAAAATTAGAAAATTATTTAAATATGGAAGTAATACTTCAAGATGAGAGATTATCTACAGTTGAAGCAACAAATTATTTGCTTGAATCTGATATGTCAAGAAAAAAACGTAAGAAAAAGGTAGACAGTATAGCTGCAAATATTATACTTCAAACATATTTGGATAAAATGAAAGGAAAATAATTATGAAAGAAGAAAGAATAACTTTTAAAATTACTGGAGAAGATGGCGTTGATACTGAATATGAAGTATTACTAACATTTGAATCAAATGAAACAAATAAAAACTATATGTTATATACAGATAATACATTAGATGAAGAAGGAAATGTTAAAGTATATGCATCAATTTATGAACCTAATGCTGATGGTTCAATTGATCCAAATACTACACTTAAACCTGTTGAA
>CAZFGE010000105.1:0-3053 GCA_964518415.1 uncultured Muribaculaceae bacterium | reverse complement strand
AGTCTTGCTACATGTATACCATAACTATTATCAATAGAACCTTCTTTTACTTTGTGTACAAATGTAATATTACCATCTTCTTCAATAGCACTAACATGAACATTTTTTAAAGTATCAAGTGTATCTGATAAATCAGTAAGTTCATGATAATGTGTTGAAAATAATGTCTTACATTTAATATTTTTTTCAATATATTCTATTATTGATTGGGCAAGTGCCATACCATCAAATGTTGCTGTACCTCTACCTAACTCATCAAATAAAACTAAGCTATTTTCTGTTGCATTAGATATAGCATAACCTGCTTCATTCATTTCTACCATGAATGTAGATTCACCACTTACTAAATCATCACTAGCGCCAATTCTTGTAAATATAGAATCAAATACAGGAAGTATAGCTTCTTTTGCTGGAACAAAGCATCCTATTTGAGCCATAATAACAGTAATTGCAAGTTGTCTCATATAAGTTGATTTACCAGCCATATTAGGTCCAGTTATCAGTAAAATATTTGTATTTTTA
The DNA here is from genome assembly GCA_964518415.1 of uncultured Muribaculaceae bacterium. GTDB lineage: Bacteria > Bacillota_I > Bacilli_A > RF39 > UBA660 > CAJOJO01. The sequence continues at coordinate 2,531 of CAZFGE010000105.1, read as the reverse complement.
TCCATCAAGATATCATTTGGAACATATTCTGATTCTATTACTTTCTCTACAACTGGATGTCTATTATCAATAAGTTTTATTTCTCTATTTTCAGTTAATGTTGGTCTAATATAATTGTTTTCTTCTGTTACAGTTGCAAATGATTGTAAAACATCTATCTCACTAATTGTTTTAGCTATACTTTGAAGTTTAGGAATATATTCTTTAACTTTATCACGAATTTCAATAAATAAATTATATTCTAAATCTATTATTTTTTCTTCAGCGTTTAGAATCATAGCTTCCTTTTCTTTTAATACTGGACTAATATATCTTTCACAATTAGCTAAAGTTTGTCTTCTTTCATAACCATATTCTGGTTTGATATCTTTAACATTACCTTTAGAGACTTCAATATAATAGCCAAATACTCTATTATAACCTACTTTTAAATTCTTAATTCCTGTACGTTCACGCTCTTCTGTTTCAAATCTAGCAACAAAGTCTTTACCACCTTTTCTTAAAGATTTTAACTCATCAAGTTCACTATTATAACCATCTTTAATTATATATCCTTCTTTTATGGTTAAAGGAGGATTCTCATAAATACTTTGTTCTAGTAATTCATATAAATCACTAAGTGTTTCTATATTTTTATAAAATTTAAGTTTTTCCAAAATATCTTTTATTCCAGGAAGAACTTTAAGTGATGCTTTAAGTTGAAGTAAATCTTTTGCATTAGCATTTCCAAATGCTACACGACCACTTAGTCTCTCCAAATCATATACATCAAACAATAATTTTTCCAAGTCATCCTTTAAAATAAATTCATTAAGTAAAATATCTACCATATCATATCTTTTTTCAATTTCATCTTTATCTACTAAAGGATTTTCTATCATTGACTTAAGCATACGTGATCCCATTGCTGTTTTAGTCTTATCAAGTAACCAAATAAGTGAATAATTTCTTTGTTTAAGTCTAAGTGTCTCAGTTAACTCTAGATTTCTTTTAGTATGAACACTCATCTTTAAATAATTTTTATTTTCCTTAATAACAACTTTTTGTAAGTGAGATAATTCTCTTTTTTGAGTATTATTAATATAAGTAAGTAAATGCTTTAATGATTCAATATATCTAACATCACCAATATCTTCATAAATATAATCATATTGATGTAATGAATCAACCTCATCTGATATAGATATAGCAACTTTAAATTGATTTTTTAAAAGTGACATAATTGTTTTATCAAGATTACTTTTTATAACAACTTCTTTAATGCCAAGACTTACTACTTCACTAACAAGTTTCGATATATTATGATCAATTATAGTTGCATATACCTCACCAGTTGAAATATCGATATAAGTTACAACATATGCATGATTAAAATCAATTATGTTTCCTATGTAGTTGTTTTCTCTTTCATTTAAAGATTCATCAATAATAGTTCCTTTACTAATAATTTGAACAATATCTCTTTTAACTATACCCTTAGCTACATTCCTAGGATCTTCTAATTGTTCACAAATACCAATCTTATATCCTTTATCAACTAGTTTTTCAATATATATATTTGCTGCATGATGAGGAATAACACACATTGGGATTTTTTCTTCTAAGACAGCACTTTTACAAGTTAATGTAATTTCTAGTTCTCTAGATACTTTAATAGCATCTTCAAAGAACATTTCATAGAAATCCCCTAATCTAAAGAAAATAATAACATCTTCATTTTTTTCTTTAATCTCTAAATATTGTCTCATCATTGGCGTTACTTTTGTTTTGTCTACGTCGTGTCTATTCATACTACCACCAATTAATATTATACCGAAAAAAGATGTTTTAGTCCATATTGATACTTGACATTTTAGGTATTTTAAAATAATATAATGCTCAAGAAAAAGGTGATTTAATGAGTTATTCATATAGTGTATGTTATTGCTATGAATGTGTAAAGATAGATTTGTCAGATAAAAGTCCTTATGATCCTTCTAAATACTATTGTTCTGAATATAAAATGTATGTAAATAAAAATGATCATGCATGTTCTAAATACTTTGTCTATAACGAAGCTTTAAAAAGAAATGGTTGTTTTATTACAACAGCGCTTTGTGATATATTAAATCTTAGTGCTGATAATATTTATTTAAATAAACTTAGAGGTTTTAGAGAAAACTATATGAGATATGATACAACATTAATTCCTCTACTTGTTGAATATGATATAGTTGGACCTGTTATAGCTTATAATTTAAAAAATGACGTATTTAAAGATATAAAAAGTTTAATGTTATTAGAACTTTATATTAAACCTATTTGTAAATTACTTGATAATAAAGAATATACTAGTGCAATTAGTAAATACAAAACTATGACTAATGAATTAATAGAATCATATAATTTAGATATAAAAGAATACGATATAAATGATATAGATTTAAATAATATTGGAAAAGGACATAAAATAAAATTAAAAACCAAGGAAGCATAACCTTGGCTTTATTTGAATGTATCTGTAAAAAGAAATAAAAACATAAAGATAAAAA
>CAZFGE010000104.1:0-3225 GCA_964518415.1 uncultured Muribaculaceae bacterium | reverse complement strand
CTTATACATCAAGTAATATTATAAATAAATCTATTTCAGTTAGTGGTGGTAATGCATCATATAGAGGTCTTGTAAGAATTACTAAAGATGCTGAATATTCAACAAGTACTATTAAATGTGATACATTAATACTTGATGAGAATTCTAAAAGTGATACACTTCCTACTAACATAGTTGAGAATAATACTTCAAGTTTAAATCATGAAGCAACAACTTCTAAAATAAGTCAAGAAAAACTATTCTATTTAATGAGTAGAGGACTTAATGAAGAAAAAGCTAAAGAACTTGTTATAATGGGTTTCATTGATAGATTTAGAGAAGAATTGCCAATGGAATATGCAGTTGAATTAAATCAACTTTTAAAGAATTATTTTTAAAGCGACAAAAATTGTCGCTTTTTGTTGTATAAAAAATAAATTTATTTACTTTTTAAAAATTGGAGAAAAAAATTGTTTAAATTTTGAAAATTCACTAGACGAAAATATTAAATTCGTCTTTTTTATATGCATCAATTTATTAAATTTGTCATTTGAGAAGTTAATAAAAAAACATTATATTTGAATCTGAAAGGAGGTGATATAATGCTTAATCAAACAGTATTGGTTGGAAGACTTACAAGTGATCCTGAACTACATGAATTAGAAGGAGGTAATAAGGTCGCTAGTATAACTCTAGCTGTACCTAGAAGTTATAAAAATACTGATGGAGAATATGATACTGATTTTATTCCTTGCGTTTTATGGAAAGGTGTTGCTGAGAGTGCTGCTGAATATTGTCATAAAGGTGACTTAATTGGTATTCGTGGTAGAATAGAATCTAGAAAGTATAAAACAGAAGATGATAAAACAAGAGAAAAAACTGAAGTAATAGCTGAGAAACTTACATTTTTATCTAGTAAAAAAAGAGATGATGAGTAAAATTGTGATATAATTTATTTAGTAGGAGTGATATTATGAAAATAGAAAAAATAAAAAAATTAAGTAACAGCAAATATAAACTTGTATTCGTAGATAATGACTCCTTAACTTTATATGAAGATGTAATACTGGATAATAATATTCTTTTTAAAAAAGATATTGATGATGAATTGTTAAATAAAATAATTATTGATAATAAATATTATGAAGTTTATAATAAAGTCCTTAAATTTGTTTTAACTAAAATGCGTAGTATATATGAAACTGAAAAGTATCTTGATAAATATGAAATCTCCCTTGAAAATAAAACTAAAATAATTGAAAATTTAAAAAGTATTAATCTACTTAATGATAAGTTATATGCTGAGGCATATATTAGTGATAGAATTAATTTATCTAATGATGGACCTATTAAAATAAAAAATGATTTAATTAATAAAAGAGTAGATGAAAATATAATAATTTCGGAACTAAGTAAATATGACAAAGAAATATTTATAGACAAAATGAAAAAAATAATATCTAAAAAAAAGAATACAAAATATTCAAATTATGTTTTCAAACAAAAAATTAATTTATATCTAATCAACCTTGGATATGAAAGTAGTGATATCTTTCCTTTACTAGATGAATTAAAAACAAATACTTATGACATAATAAAAAAAGATTATGATTCATTAGTTAATAAACTTTCAAAAAAATATGATGGTAAACAACTTGAATATGAAATAAAAAATAGACTTTATAAAAAAGGCTATTCAATGGATGAAATAAATAATATAAAAGAGTGAATAAATTATTCACTCTTATTTGTTGTTTGGTTATATTTTTCTTTTACAGTTGAATCTTTGATTTCTAATTTATATTGTTTTCTAAGTTCTGCCCAAGTTGTTGTATATAAAGTAGAATCACTATTTAATTTTTCTTCAACTATTTTTTTAACAAGTTCATCTTTCATATCTTTAAGAGCTTTTTTATCTTTAGCACTTACTCTTAAGATTACATGATATCCATAAGTACTCTTAACTGGTTCTTTAGTATATTCACCATCTTTAAGTGCTACAGTTGCATTAAAGAATTCATCAACAACATCACCTTTTGTAAAGTTTTCAATTAAACCTTCATTTTCTTTAGATGCTGTATCTTCAGAATATTCATTTACTAATTCTTTCCAGTCAGCTCCATTATTTAATTTTTCAATAACTTCATTTGCTTTAGCTTTTGCTGCTTCTTCAGCATCTTCGCTTGAAGCTGTAATTAAAATATGTTTTGCTGTATATTTACCAAATACATTTTCTTCATAATATTTGTTTAATTCTTCTTTTGTTACTTTACTTTCTAAGTATTTTTTAGCAACTGCTTCTTTTTCAACAGATAAAGACATTTCATTAACAAGAGCATCTTCTGATGCATAACCATATTGTTTTAAAACATCTTCCCATTTGTATCCAGCGCTTTCATATTGACTCTTAATTGATTCAATTTGTTCTTTAGCTGTTTTTTTAGCTTCAACTTTATCTTCGTTTTTGATTTCTTTTGAAACTATATATTCATCAATCATGTTAATTAATGAATCAGTTCCATATTTAGTTTTTAATTCATCAAATAATTCTTCAGCAGTAAATTTTTTAGAGTCAAGAGTTGCTATAACTTCTTTACCATCTTTAAGTTCTACTTTATGTCCTAATGTAACAATTACAATGTTAATAATAAGTAGAATAGCGATTACAACTGTACCTACAATCATGTAGTTTTCTTGTAACCATTTTGTAATATCAAATTTTTCTTTTTTTACAACTTTTTTTGTTTCTACAGCTTTAACTTCAACTGGTTTAACTTCTTTTTTAACTTCTACTTTTTTAGCAGGTGCTTTTTTTGCAGTAGCTTTAGTAGTAGTTTTTACAGTTGCTTTTTTAGTAGTAGTTTTTTTAGCAGTTGTTTTTGCTGTAGTTTTTTTAGTTGAACTTGTTGTACTTTTTTTAGTAGTACTATTTTTCTTTTCAGCCATATTATATATCCTCCTTGTACATAATCATATTAACACCTTTTCTTTAAAAAAACAAGAAATTTCACAATATTATCATATAAATACACACATTATTTTATATCTTTCATAGAATAATGTGAAAGATAAAAAAAGGAGGAATGTTTATGTGTAATACAAATAATGGTATTTCAGGCGCAGCAATTGTTCTTGTATTATTTATTCTTTTAATAATCATACTTGGAGCTTATTTTTAAGGAGGTGTTAAAATGACTTGTCAGAATGATCATATTGAGTTCAATCAGAGAGGAGTTAAGGGCTCTG
>CAZFGE010000103.1:2501-3305 GCA_964518415.1 uncultured Muribaculaceae bacterium | reverse complement strand
ATACTAATCCAGAGCAAATTACAGTTATATAAAAACAAATGACATCTACCCATAAAATTGATTTTTTTGTGAATGCTGTATATGTATAAAAGAGTATTGGTATTAATAATATAATAGTAAAAAGACTTAATGACTTTCCTAGTATATAATTAGGATTCAGACCATAGATATAACCATCATATAAGCTCCAAAGAATTGTTGGTGTCATACATATCTTTATATGTTCCCAAGTACTTTCATTTACGGCTGCGAAGATTGCAACAAATTTATTATGACCACTTATTTCATATAAAAAATGTAAAAATGTACCTACTACTGCGATTAGAATCATTCCTACATAAATCATTTATATTCCTCCTAACTATAATAATTATAGCATATTATAGCTAATTCTTAAAATAAAAAAAGACTTTTAATAAGTCTTTAATTCAAATTGGTAGCGCCGGAGAGATTCGAACTCACGACCTATCGGGTATGAACCGATTGCTCTAGCCAACTGAGCTACAGCGCCATTTCAAAAATGCAATATTATTGTAGCAAATTTGAAATTAAAATGCAATAGTTTTTATAAAAAAAACAAAGCTTAAGCTTTGCTAATTACCACTACATCTATATTTAATAACAAATTCTTTTATTTCTTTTGTTGCCTTTTCAAATTGTTCATCTGGAGTTCTTAAACTGGTATGATAAAGAAATTCTAATCTTTTAACTATTTCAGGATCATCTGTGTATCTCGATGGAATAAACAGCTCAAACAAGGTAAGTCCACTATCATTTTTATGGTTAATATCAAAGTTGGCCTCT
>CAZFGE010000103.1:0-2491 GCA_964518415.1 uncultured Muribaculaceae bacterium | reverse complement strand
TAAAAAAAATAGTATTTTTTTTAAATACTATTTTAATTTTGCCTCTAATATTTCTTTTAAAGCATCCACTTTTTCAAATTCTCTTGATTTGGTTTTATTTATAATATTTTGATACATTAAGTAAAATCTAATAATTACTCCGATAAATGTAGTTGCTATAAATAAAGTGCCTATAATATATAAATCATTCATTAGTAAGAATATTCCAAATCCTATACCAATAAAGCTTATTATGCAAAGTAACATAGTTAAAGTTCTACTTCTAAGTTCTAATTCTAACTTTGTAGCTTTATCTTTTAAATATTTAACTTGCTCTTCTTCAGTTAAATTTAAATTAGATATAACATTATTATATATTACTTCACTTCTATCTGTCTCATCACCATTAATAAGTATATTGATTTTTTTTAAATCTTTATTCTTTATCATAATAACCCCACCTCAACTTGCAAGTATTATAACACTTTTTTTATAAATTTAAAGTCAAATTTAGTAATTTTTTAAAAATTCTATTAAATTTTCAGCTACATTTAAAGGAAGTATACTTGATAATTCTTCTTTTGTTAATGATTTTATTTTATTAATTGTTTTATATTTTTTAATAAGTTCTAGTTTCCTTTTATTTCCTATACCTTCAACATTATCTAAAATACTTTCTAAAGAACCTTTACTTCTTATTTGTTTATGATAACTAATTGTAAAATTATGAACTTCATCTTGCATTCTCTCTAGTAAAAAGAATAAGTTACTTTTTTTATCAATTTCAATTTCTGTATTATCACTTGTTACTAATGCTTCTGTAGCATGTCTATCATTTTTTCTTAAGCCAACTACTTTTATATTTAATCCAAGCGAATCTATTATTTCTTTAGCTATATTAATTTGTCCTATACCACCATCTACAATAAGTAAATCAGGTCGTTCTAAATTATCTTTTAAAACTCTAAAATATCTTCTATATATAACTTCTCTCATCATTGAATATTCATCATTTGTATCTATTTTTATTTTAAATTTGCGGTAATCATTCTTAGATTTTTTTCCATCTTTAAATACAACCATACCAGATACTGAATATGTTCCAAATAAATGTGAGTTATCAAAAAGTTCAATTCTATATAATTTATCCATACCTAATATGTTTTTTAACTCTTGATTAGCTATATACGTTCTATTATCATCACGCTCTAACATTTCAAATTCATTTTCTAAAGTGATTGATGCATTAGAACATGCCATATCAATAAGTTTTTTCTTCTCACCCTTAATAGGTACTTTAACACTCACACCTAAATAATTAGATAGAAGTTCACTATCTAAAATATCAGGCACCAACAACTCTTTAGGTAAAATAAATTTATTTTCATATATATCTGTTATATAACTAATTAATTGCTCATCTATCTCATCTATTAGAGGAATTATCTTAGAGTGTCTTTCTATTATTTTACCCTCTCTAATAAAGAATATTTGAATAGATAAGTAGTCTTTATCTACAAAGTATCCAATTACATCTATATCAGTATTATCTCTAATTTCAACTTTTTGTTTTGATAAAGTGACAGTTATATAATCTCTTAAATCTTTTAACTCTTTTGCTTTTTCAAAATTAAGTTTACTACTTTGTTCATACATATCCTCTTCTATTTTCTTAACAATTAATGAATAGTCTCCTTTTAAAAATGTAATAATATCTTTTTTCATCTCATCTATTTTAGAAGATTCTACATTATGGGTACAATAGCCTAAACACTGTCCTATGTGGTAATAAAGGCAAGGCTTTTTACCCATTGTATTACACTTTCTTAAAGGATATATACGATTTAATAAATTAACAGTACTTCTAGCTGCTGTAACATTAGGATAAGGTCCATATAGTTTAGATGATGTTTTTTTAGTTAATGTTCTAACTATTTTAAGACGAGGAATTTCTTCATCAGTAAGCTCTATATAAGGATAACTCTTATCATCTCTAAGTAATATATTATATTTTGGATCATATTGTTTTATTAAGTTATTTTCAAGTATTAATGATTCTTTTTCACTTCCAACAACTACATATTCAAAGTCAACAATTTCACTAACGAGTCTTGCAGTCTTTCCTGTATGTGTACCTCTAAAATATGAAGAAAGTCTATTTTTAAGTTTTTTAGCTTTACCAACATATATAATAACTCCATCTTTATTCTTCATTTGGTAGCACCCAGGTTTATTAGGTACAAGTGAAAGTTTTTGTTTAATATAATCCATAATATCACCTTACTTTAAGAAATCATCTTCGTTTATATCTCCAACTAAATCATTCCAACTTGTTCTATATTTACCATATAGTTCTTCAAATTTACTAATTGATGTCTCCTCAATATTTAATTCATTCATGATTTCTTTTATATTATTTAATCCAATACTTTTTTCATCATCAGTTGTATATTTAAATTTAAATCTAAGTATATTACCTATTTTATCACACTTGACAAAGGTGTTAAAATAG
>CAZFGE010000102.1:0-3382 GCA_964518415.1 uncultured Muribaculaceae bacterium | reverse complement strand
AATTAAAGTAATTATTCACTGAAAAAGTTAGTCGTTTATCTGAACTAGGATTATCACAAGTTCCAGTAGAATTTATTTCAAATGATAAATCAGTAATGTTAAATGTTAGTTATCCATTAAAAGAATCACAAGTAAAAGATTATATGAAAGAGTTTAAAAATATAGATGGTATTAAATTACATATTCATCCTACTTTCAATTATAGTTTAGAAGATATGCCTAATGAGATAGAATTTAATCTTGATAAAAATGAAAAGGTTCTAAAGTTAATTCCTATTATTAAAGATATAGACAATCCTGAGAGTTTAACAAACAAGTTTAAGTTAGGAATTGTCACTTCGTTTGTTAAAACTACTGAAGAGGTTTCTAAGGAATAATCCTTAGCCCACGAAATCTTGTATGGAGAATCCGTACAAGATATCTAGGGGGTTATATATCTTGGATGTCCCAGATATGGCCCAAAATGACCCACACTAAAAAGGAGGAATTATATGTCTGAATTACCTTATTCATTTCATCTTGGAAGTAATAAAAACAGAAAAGCATCAGCAAGAAGTAATGCTAGAAATAATGTAAGTGGTTCTTCTTCTCTTGCTAATAATGGAATACAAAATTATCAACAATTATCAAAAGTAAATAATCATGATTTTAGAAAATATGAAAATGATAATGAATATATTTATCAATTAAAAGGAACTAATGATATTGTTTATGATGTTAAAGAATTTTATAAAACTGAATTTGAAGAAGCAAGACTTGAATATAATAATAAACAATCTAGACCTAGTAGAAGAATTGATGATTATTTTGAATATGTTAATAAAGATGAAAAAAGAGATCTTGCTTGTGAAATCATAATTGAACTTGGAAATAAAGAATATTGGGATTCAAAAGATTTTGAATTTAAAAGAGAAATGGTTAATGTATATGAAGAACATTTGCATGATTTAGAAAGACTCGTTCCAGAGTTTAAAATAACAAATGCTGTTGTTCATTTAGATGAAACATCTCCACATATGCATATAGTTGGAGTTCCAGTTAAAGATGGTTGTAAAACAGGTTTATCAAAACAAGTAAATAAATCATCAGTATTTACTAAAGAAAGACTTGAACATATACAAAATGTTATGAGAGAAAAATGTATTGATACTTTTAATAAATATTTTGAAAAAGAAAACGCAACTCTTAAAACTAAAGAAAAAGGAAGAAACAAAGATATCCATGTTAAAGATATGGTTAATTATCAAGAACTTAAAAAAGAACTAGAAATTAATAAAAGAAGTATTGATAAAAATAATAATAAGATAAAATCGATAAACAACTCTTCAAAAGAGTTGAAAGAATTATTATCTAATTTAGAAGAATCTAGACTTGGTGGTTATAAACTTAATAATAAACAAAAAGAAAGGTTACAAGATTTAATTAAAGATGTTGAATCTATAACTGATTATTTTGATAATTATAAAAATATAATTAATAATATATCTTCAATTAATGATAATTTAAAATATCAAAAAGATAGAAATAATAAAGTTGAAAATGATAATAATAAACTTATTAAAGAAAATCAAAAACTTAAAATGAGAAATACTGAGTTAAAAGAAGATAGAGATTTTGTTCATGCAGTTATGGATAAAAGAATGGATGAAAGAAAAGATTTTATAACTTATCTATGTAAAAATGCCAATAGTAAAGATCCAACTACATCTAGATTTTTTAAACAAGTTGTTAACGATATGAATAGTAAAAACTTAATAACTGATAAAGAACACAGAGTTATATTTAATCCACCTAGAACAATTAATAAATCAGAAATAAATAAAGCACTAAGTTCTATTAATAGAGAAATGGATGAAGCTGCTGAAGAATTTTATCAAACAAATAAAAGTGACTACGAATTGTAGCCACTTTTTTACATATTATTATTTATATACTCAATTAAGCATTGAATAGTAAACATATCAAAATCAACATCATCTTTTAAGGATAATTCAAATATAATATTTGGATTATTAGTTGAAGAAGTTATTTTTACTTCATACTTTCCATTTCCTTTATTAGATAAAAAATATCTTTTTCCCTCAGGTAATACATCACTATCAATATAGCATTCGTTCTTATTTAAATCTAAAGGCAAATCCAAATATAATTTTTTACCATTAGTATTAAGCGAATAATCATATTTTGAGAATCTTAAATCTAAGTGTTTTTTAAAATCGTCATAATATGTTTTTGGTAAGTCTTGACTTCCACTTTTCTTTCTTCTAAAAATGGTTTTAATGTTAAAGAACTTATTAAATTGGTCTAATGAAAATACTTTTTTATTTCCATCATTATCTACTGATATTATAAATTCAACATTTTTATTTTTCATGTTTGAAGCAATCCAACTAAATGCTATTGTTTCAGGAACAGGAACAACCATACCTGTTTGTGCAACTTTACTATACAATTTAAAATTATCATTCAATATATTTATAATTTCATCTGAATATTGATTTGCTTTAAACTTATTTTTACTACCATAAACAAATTTGCCATCTTTAATTTCAACAACAAATTGAGATGTTTGAGATGCAGGCATTTTTGTTTCAACATAAAACTTTTTACTATTTGAATTAATAGTTATTTCTATATCTGGAATTGTACTATCAGCACTTCCATATTGTTTAACTAGGACATCATAATCTTTTAACATTTGTTGAAGATATCCTGTCATTTCACTTTCAAAATCTTCCCATTTTTTCATCCTAAACCTCCTAAATATCTTTTAATCCTTTAAAAACTTCTTTTAATAAATTAATTGGAACACTATTACCAAATTGTTTTAGTGATTGATTGTCATTTTCTATTATCTTAAATTCTTCAGGAAATCCCTGTAATCTAGCAGCTTCCCTAGGACTTAATTTTCTTACTTTTCCATTAATATAGTAGGCACCTGTTTTTGAAGCAGCACCACCACTAGAAGCAGCTAGAGTTATTCCTATACCATTTTCGTGATAAATTCTATTTCCTTGACCACCTTGTCCAATAACACCAATTTGCAAAGGTTTTTGAACTCTACCATTTTTAATTGCATCATTTAATTTCTTTTCATCAATGTGAATATCTTTTCTATTAAGTATATATTTATCTGTAATTGAATCATCTTCTTTTATGTCACTAATAGTAACAAACTTTTTAGATGGTTCAGGAAACTTGAATTTTCCATTATCAATATCTTTTCTTATACAAACAATTGTAATTCTCTCTCTGTTCTGTGGCAAATTAAAATCTTTAGCATTAAGAACTTTATAATATATATTATAATTTAAACTATCAAGAGTATTTGATATTACTTCGAATGTTGCACCACCATTATGTGCTTTTAAATTTTTAACAT
>CAZFGE010000101.1:0-3391 GCA_964518415.1 uncultured Muribaculaceae bacterium | reverse complement strand
CTGATGAAGCTAATGAATTAAAAGCTAAATTCGAAGAAGCTGGCGCTACTATCGAAGTTAAATAATTTATGACGCTTTAGCCTATACATGAACTGTATGGGCTTTCGTCGTATTTAGAAAAGGGCATATTATGGCACATTATTTTGAATATGATAAAAATTTAAAGAGTAAAGAAATTGAAAGAATAGTTGAAGTAGACGGAACAAAACTTAGACTAATTACTGATAATGGCGTGTTTTCAAAAAAAGGATTAGACTTTGGAACACGTACATTATTAGAAACTATAGATGTATCTAAAATTGATGGTGATGTACTTGATTTTGGATGCGGTTATGGACCAATCGGGATTTATATTAAAAAAAATACAAACTCAAATGTGACTATGATTGATATCAATAAAAGAAGTGTTGATTTAGCTATTAAGAATGCTAAATTAAATAACGTTGATGTCGATGTTAAACTTAGTAACTTATATGAAAATATTGATAAAAAATTTAACTATATAATCTCTAATCCACCTATAAGAGTGGGTAAGAAAGTACTATATGATATATTATTTGGTGCTAAAGATTATTTAAAAGAAAACGGTCAACTTTGGATTGTCATAAATAAGGATCAAGGGGCTAAAAGTGTGGCTAAGGATTTAGAGACAGAATATAAAGTTGAAATAGTAAATAAAAATAAAGGTTTTTACATTATTTGTGCTTCTAAACATTGACTTATTGCTTAGTGTTTGATAAAATTATATATTGACGCATACACTTTGCATTTAAGTTATGTTCCGATGAAAAATTTAGTACATAGGGGTGAAAGAGTGGCTTATACAGTTAAAAAATTTGGCGATTATCGTGAAAGAAGAAATTACGCAAAAACAAAAAATGCAATTGAATTAGGAAACTTACTTGAAATTCAAAAAAAATCATATGATTTATTCTTAACAGAAGGAATTGAAGAAGTTTTCAAAGATATTTTCCCAGTTGAAAGCTTTACTGGAAATTTATCACTTGATTTTGGTGAATATCATTTTGAACAACCAAGATATTCTATCAAAGACTGTAAAGACAGATATGCAACTTATGCGGCACCACTAAAGGTTGAAGCAAGACTATTCAATCATGAAACAGGTGAAGTTAAAGAACAAGAAATTTATCTTGGAGACATGCCTGTAATGACTGAATCAGGTACATTTGTTATCAATGGTGCTGAGAGAGTTATCGTATCTCAATTAGTTAGATCACCATCTGTTTATTTTGGTAGTGAAATAGACAAAAATGGTCGTAAAGTTATTACAAGTCAAATAATACCTACACGTGGTACTTGGCTTGAATATGAATTAGATGCTAGAAATGTAATTCATGTTAGAATTGACCGTACTAGAAAAGTACCTATCACAACACTACTTAGAGCACTAGGATTATCAAGTGATGAGGATATTCTAGATTTATTTGGCGATAATGAATACATTAAAAACACTATTGCTAAAGATGCAAACAAAAACACTGACGAGGCTTTAATTGAAATTCATTCAAAATTAAGACCTGGTGAACCATCTACACTAGATTCAGCTAAAAACCAATTAATCACAAGATTTTTTGATGCATTTAGATATGATTTAGCTAAAGTAGGTAGATATAAATTTAACCGTAAACTTAATGTTACAGATAGACTTCTTGGATGTACACTTGCTGAAGATATTAAAGTTGGAAGCGAAGTTATAGCATCTAAAGGTGATGTTGTTACAAAAGAGTTACTAGAAAAATTAAAACCAGTATTCAATAATGGATATGGCGTAAGAGAAGTATTAATCAATAATGAACTTGATACTTATAATAAAGTTCAAATGGTTAAAGTATATTCTAAATTAGATTCAACAAAAGAAGTTAGAGTAATTGGTAATGATTATACAACTGATATTAAAAGACTTACAATATCAGACGTGTATGCATCAGTATCTTACTACTTAAACTTACTTGAAGGTATTGGTTCATTTGATGAAATTGACCACTTATCAAATAGACGTGTTCGTCAAGTTGGTGAATTATTACAAAATCAATTTAGAATTGGTATTTCAAGAATTGAAAGAGTTATTCGTGATCGTATGAGTACTCAAGAAATAACTGAAGTAACACCTAAGACTTTAATCAACATTAGACCACTTACTGCTTCAATTAAAGAGTTCTTTGGTTCATCACAACTTTCACAATTCATGGATCAAATTAACCCAGTTGCAGAACTTTCAAATAAAAGAAGACTTTCTTCTTTAGGACCTGGTGGATTATCTCGTGATAGAGCAGGAATCGACGTACGTGACGTTAACGTTTCACACTACGGAAGACTTTGCCCAGTAGAATCTCCAGAAGGACCTAATATCGGTCTTATTACTCAGTTATCAAGTTATGCTAAAATAGATGAATATGGATTTATTATGACTCCATATAGAAAAATTGATAATAAAAGATTAACTGATGAAGTTGTTTATATGACAGCTGATGAAGAAGCTGATTATTATATTTCACAAGCTGCTGTTAACATTAAAGATGATGTTATCGTAGATAGTGAAGTTCCAGTTAGATATCGTGGAGAAAATATCATGATTGAATCAGAAAAAGTTGATTACATGGATGTTTCACCACAACAAGTTGTATCAATCGCAACTCAAGGTATTCCATTCCTTGAACACGATGATGGTAAACGTGCGCTAATGGGTGCTAACATGCAACGTCAAGCAATCCCACTTTTAAAAGCAGAAGCTCCACTTGTTGGTACAGGAGTTGAGGCTATTGCAGCACGTGACTCAGGAGCTGTAGTTATATCTAATGCTGATGGTATAGTTGACTATGTAGATGCTAAGAAAATCGTTATTAAAACTAAAGGTGGTATGGATACATATTACTTAAATGGTTTTGAAAGATCAAATGCAGGTACATGTTATCATCAAGTACCAATCGTTAGAAAAAATGATGAAGTTAAAGCTGGACAAGTTATTGCTGATGGTCCATCAACTGATAAAGGTGAAATGGCTTTAGGTAAAAACGTAACAGTTGCATTCATGAACTTTAACGGTTATAACTACGAGGATGCTGTTATCCTAAATGAAAGATTAGTTAAAGATGATGTTTATACATCAATTCATATAGAAGATTATCAAATCGAATGCCGTGATACTAAATTAGGTACAGAAGAGTTTACTCGTGATATTCCAAATGTTGGTGAAGAAGCACGTAAAAACTTAGATGAAAATGGTATTGTTAGAATTGGTACAGAAGTTAAACCAGATGATATCTTAGTTGGTAAAGTTACTCCAAAAGGAATGGCTGAATTAACTAGTGAAGAAAAATTATTACATGCAATCTTCGGTGAAAAAACTCGTGAAGTTAGAGATACATCTTTA
>CAZFGE010000100.1:0-3405 GCA_964518415.1 uncultured Muribaculaceae bacterium | reverse complement strand
ATGGAATTTATTTTATATATGACTTATTTGTTATACATTCTGCTTTAACTTACTTCTTTATTTATAAAAAATTCTTAATTGATTCAGATCAAAAGAGTTATATTACATCTAATATTACATTTATTTCTTCCCTTCTTTTAAATATAACTCGTGTATTACTTTTAATATTAACTAAAAACTTTATTATATATTTATTCTGTTCAATAGTATTTGTTTTAATTCAAAATATATGGATTTCTATTAAAGCAGATAAGATGTATCCTTTTATAAAAGAAAAGACTGATGATGTAATATCAAAAGAAGATAAGGATGAAATTACAACTAATGTTAAAGCTTTACTTATTTATAAGGTTGGTACTGTAGTTACACTTGGTACTGATAATATAGTTATTTCTAAATTTATGGGACTTGTTCCTGTTGGTATTTATTCTAATTATATTTTAATTACAAATTCACTTAATAATGTTTTAAATCAAGTATTTAATTCTATTACTTCATCTGTTGGTAATTTAGTTGCTACTAACAATGAGAGAAGTAAAAACATTTATGAAAAATTATCATTCTTTAATTTTTATATTTATTCATTATTTAGTGTATGTATATTTGTACTTATTAATCCATTTGTTGATATTTGGCTAAATGATAAGTATGTTTTATCAACACTCGTTGCTTTCTTACTTGCTTTAAACTTTTACTTAACTGGTATGGGAGCTGTTACTAATTCATTTAGATCTGCTTATGGACTATTTTATAAAGCTAAATTTAGACCACTTATAATGGTTATAATAAATATAGTTGTATCAGTATCACTTGTTAAACCTATGGGAATTGCTGGTGTACTTATTGGTACCATAGTATCAAGACTTCTTACTATTGCTTGGGTAGATCCTCTTGTTATTTATAAACACGGATTTAAAGCAAATGTATTTGAATATTATAGAAGATATATTTATTATTTAATTATTTTCTTAATATCTAGTGGACTATTATATTATTTATCAACATTCTTTAATATGACTAATTTATTTGTTTGGATAATAGGTGCGATTTTAACATTTATTTTATATAACTTAATTATTGTTATTCTATTTTATAGAACAGAAGAATTTAAGTATTTCTATTTAAAGATAAGTAAAATATTTAAAAAACTTATTAGAAAAGAGGCTTAATCATGATATTTGAAGAGATAAAAGACTTAAATAATTATGAAGAGTTTGTTAAGAATTATGATAATGCACATTTTATGCAAAGTATATATTGGGGAGACGTAATGCGCTATAAAAACTTTACTCCTCATTATGTTGTTTTAAAAGAAAATGAAAAAATTATTGCTTCTGCTTTAATGCTTAAAAAGAATTTAATTGGAAAATATTGTTACTATTATGTTCCACGAGGATATGTAATTGATTATAAAAATTTTGATTTAATTAAAACTTTTACTGATCATATTTATAAGTATGCTAAAGCTAATAAAGCTATATTTGTTAAAATTGATCCTGATTTAAAACTACATGATCTTGATTTAGATGGTAATGTTATTGGAGAAGAAAACACATTTGATTTGCTTCATTTTTTAGAAAAAAATGGTTATAAACATATGGGATTTTTCAAAAGCTTTGTAGGAGCTCATGGTGAACAACCAAGATATACATTTAGACTTAATTTAGATAGACCTTGGGATGAAATATATAATGGAATGCATCCTACAACTAGAAAAATATTAAATAAAGGAAATCAATACAATTTAAATATGTATAAAGGTAGTATAAATGATATTGATAAATTTTATCAAACAATGCTTGAAACAGCTGATAGAGAATCTATGAAAAAAGTACTTCCTATTGAATATTTTAAAAATTACTACGAAATTTTAAATAAACATAATATGTCTGATTTATATGTTGTAAGTGTTGAAATAGCTGATTTAGTTAAATCTTATAGTGAAAAAGTAAGCGCTATTGAAAAGAGTATTGAAGAAACTCAAAATCTTCAAAATCAAAAGAAAAGAGATAATTTACTTAAGGATTTAACTAATCAATTAGAAAAAGCAAAAAAAGAGTTAGATGATATTAAAAAAATAGACAAAAAAGAAATTATCTTATCTTCTATTATGACTGCTAAATATAAGGATAAAGTATGGACTATTCATGGAGGAAATTCTACTTTACTTAGAGAGTTAAATTCTAATTACCTTTTATATTTAAAAATTATTAAAGATGCTCATGATGAAGGATATAAATTAATTGATTTCTTTGGATGTAGTGGTGAGGCTAATCCAGATAAGTCAAATCCAACATTTGGTATTCATAATTTTAAGAAGAGATTAGGTGGTGAATATACAGAATTTATTGGTGAATTTGATTTAATTACAAATAAATTTATGTATTTTGTCTATAAAAAATTAATACCTATATATAGAAAAATAAAGCACTAAAAAGTGCTTTTTTTATAAAAAAAATATCACTTATGTGATATTATTTTTCGTCTTTTAATCCAAATTTACGATTGAACATTTCAATACGTCCAGTTTTTGATACAGCACCTTGAACACCTGTATAGAATGGATGACATTTGTTGCAAGTTTCTAAGTGTAGTTCTGGAACGTTAGATTTAACAGTGAAAGTGTTTCCACAAGCACAAGTTACTTTTGTTTCCATATAATTAGGATGAATGTTTTTCTTCATAATTTAGCACTCCTTCCGCCATGACAAATTCATGTCATAGAAATTTATTGCTTCTATATTATAGCAAGTTATATGGTCAAATGCAAGTATTTTAATACTTTTTCTTTTATATTGATATTGTTTTTATTATTTATTTCTATATATTTTATATCATAATCACTACATAAATCTTTTATTTTTAAGTTTAAATACTTAATTACCTCACCTATATAACTTGAATTATAATCAACGCTATTTATATAAACTATTTTTTCTTTATCATATTTTCTAATTAATTTGAACAACTTTTCTAAATCATTTAAATATTCATCCATATAGTTGTATAAGCCTTCTATATCTTTATTATTAATTTTATATTTTATTTCATTTGATCCTATTTTAAATGTTAATAAATCTGCTTTTATTAAAGAATTTTGAATTGTGTACTTTTTACCATTTATACTTATTTCTTTGTTATTATTAATATCATTTACTAAATCTGTTATTCTATAATCTAAATCTACATAATCAATATACATTTCTAGTTTGTTTATTTTTTTTAAATTGTTTTTTATAGCTAAATTATATTTATTATTACTATCAGTTATATTTACATAGTATACCTTTTTATCAATATTTAATATATATATTATAAAAATTAATAAAATAATTATTAAAAAGATTACAATTCTTTTTAATTTCACTCTATCACCTCAAAAAAAATAGAGTAATAACTCTATTT
>CAZFGE010000099.1:0-3415 GCA_964518415.1 uncultured Muribaculaceae bacterium | reverse complement strand
CCATTTCTTCAAATGACATAACACCTTTTACAACATCACTTCTAATCATAAAAGGAGGTATAGCATAAGTAAATCCTTTACTAATCATAAAGTCTCTAGCGTATGCAAGCATTGCTTCATGTAGACGTGCGATATCACCTAGTAAATAGTAAAATCCTTGTCCACTAGTTCTTCCTGCAGCATCTTTATCCATACCATTTAATTTATTTATAATATCAGCATGATATGGAATTTCATAGTCTGGAACAACTGGTTCACCAAACTTTTCAATCTCAACGTTTTTAGTATCATCTTCACCTACTGGAACAGATGCATCTATTATATTTGGAATAACCATCATACGTTCTTTAATTTCAGCTTCAAGTTTAGCTTGTTTTTCTTCTAACTCTGTAATTCTAGCTCCAAAAGTTGCTACTTCTTCTTTTACTTTATTTGCTTCTTCAATTTTTCCTTCACGCATGAAAGTTCCAATTAAGCCACTTTTCTCATTTTTTTCTTTTCTTAAATTATCTCCTTCAAGTTTAGTATTTCTAAATTCAATATCTAAATCATATACTTCATCTACTAATGGTAGTTTATGATCTTGAAATTTTTTCTTAATGTTTTCTTTTACTAATTCTTTATTTTCTCTAATTAATTTAATATCTATCATATAATCCTCCTATTTTTTCTTTACTAATGTTTTTTCAAAACGATATTTTTGTTCTACTTCCGGATATTTTTCATGATCAACCTCAGATAAAAACATATCCTTAGGTCTTGCATATAACTTACAGTCATCATAAAGCGATCTATAGATTACCATCTCTTCATTAGTTTCAGTGTTTAAAGCAACATCTAAAACAAAATATAAGTTACCTTTAAAATGTTTATAAATTGTATTTTTTTCTATTTCTCTCATATTATCCTCCAACAAAAAAAGATGGTATAAAAGGAGTCTTTAAAAGACGGTACCATCCTTGATTTAACTTAATTTTGATAACGGCTATATACCGGGAATGATTAGTTCCTCTCAGAAGTAGATTTCATAGACTATTATTATTAGTTCCCAGCACCACTAACTCTCTTTAAATAACTCATCTATTACTTATCTTCGTCAACAATTTACAAAGATATTTTAACACTTTTTAATATACTTAGTCAACAATTTAAAATAAATTACTATGACTTCCAGTTTCAACTAGTACTAAAACCAAATCATCTTTTTGCTTCCTATAAATAAGCAACCAGTCTGGTTCTATATGACATTCTCTACAATCTTGATAATATTTGTCATTAACAAGATTATGATCATGATACTTTTCCTCTAAAACTTCATCATTAGCTAGTTTTTCAACAACATTAATTAGTTTTTTTATATCTTTTCCTTGCTTATATATACTCTTTAAGCTTCTATCAAATCTTTTGGTTGAATGTACAGCATACAACGTATCAACTAAATCAACCTTCATCTATAATGTCTTTAAACATTTCTTCAACATTATGATAACCTTTAGATTTGACTTTACCACTTATTATATCATCAGCTTCCTTTAAAGCTTTTTTTAAGTTCTTACTTGGTTTAGGATTTCTAATTTCAAAAGGAATTCCATCATTTTTTACAACCTGTCTTAAAAATAAATTGATAGCTGTTGACATATTAAGGCCAAGATCTTTTAAAATACTAGTTGCTTGGTCTTTAGTTTCTTTATCAACCTGTATATTTATAGCACTTGTCATATTGGCCATAAAATCAACTCACTTTCTAAATATAATTTACCATAAGCAAATTATAAAGTCAAGACGAAAAACTACAAAACTACTACAAAATTACTACATTGTCTTTATTTAGCAAAATACCCATTATGAACATATTTAGTTTCATTTACTACTATAAAAGCTTTATCATCTAAACTTTTAATTAAACTAGTTAATTCATTATATTTATTACTCTCTATTTCTATAAATAACATATATTTACTATCTAAGAAATTTCTTCCCTTCACGTCCATTACACTCACAGCATATCCTTTATTTCTAATTGCCTTAACTACACTCTTATCATTACTAGATAATATTACTTGAACTCCAAGTTTTACTTTAATAAGTAAATTTGATAAGAATCCCCCTAAGTATGTACCAGTAGCGAACCCCAATGAATAAGATATTGCTATTAATATACTATTATTATCTGTATCAAGTGCTTCTTTAGCAACCAAAAACCAAACAAGCACTTCAAAAAATCCTATTAGACTTGCTATAAAGTTTTTACCTTTTATTGTAAATATAGATCTAACTGTACCTATTGATACATCAATAATTCTAACACTAAATATTTTTAAACAAAGCATAAATAGACTCATTATATCACCACTAATAATATGTATTAATTTGTTGAAAAAAATACAGAATTTGCTATAATTATATTAGGGTGATGATATGAAAAGAAGAAGACTTAAAAAAGAAGTATACTATGTATTTGCTGGTTTGATTATTTTAATAATCGCACTAACCTCTTTAATAAAACATATTAATTATACACACAGTTATGAATATAAATTTTTAAAACTTGGTTATGAAAAAGCTCAAGTTGAAGTTATTTTAACTTTAAAAGATAAAGAGTTGGATAAATTATTAAAGCATAAATATGATAAAAATATAACTTCTTTTATTAAACAAAAATACTTTATATTTAATAACTTAGATAGATATTTAAAATATCAAAAAGAAAATAAGTCAACTAAATTAAAAGATATAGTAAGTATAGTTAATGTACATGCTGATTATGAATGGTATGATGAAGATGCTATTAAAGATACTGATACATCTAAAGGTACAATGATGCTTGTTAATAAATTCTATCATTTAAATGAAAATTATGCACCAGAAAATATAGTAGATGCTTCTAAAACTTACGCGTATGATGAGAACTCTGCTACTGAAGAGACTCTAAGTGCATTTAAAAAAATGTGGGTAAAAGCTAAATCAGAAGATATAAATTTAATTATTACATCTTCTTATAGAACTTATAAAGATCAAGATAAAATTTGGAATAGTTATGCAATTAGAAATAGTGAAGAATGGGCAGATGCTTATGCTGCTCGTGCTGGATATTCTGAACATCAAACAGGTATGGCACTTGATATAGTAACATATAAAAGTACAATGGATAATTTTGATGAGACACCTGAGGCTAAATGGTTAGCTGATAATGCATATAAATATGGATTTATCTTAAGATATCCTAAAGGTAAAGAAAACTTAACTGGATATGATTATGAACCATGGCACTATAGATATGTAGGTGTTGAGAATGCTAAAAAGATTTACAAAGAAGGTATTACTTTTGAAGAATACTTTGCATACTATGTAGAAAACAAAGACTAATTTAGTCTTTTTTTCATATTATATAGTGGTGATACTTTTGAATAAAATT
>CAZFGE010000098.1:0-3461 GCA_964518415.1 uncultured Muribaculaceae bacterium | reverse complement strand
CTTCAAGATTCTGTAAAAGATTATAATTTATATTATAAATATATTTTATGAAAAGATGAATTAAGAGGAAAAGATGAACTCTATTATAATATAGTAAATGACTTAGATGCTCCAATATCTAATTTAACTTTTACATTAGAATTTCCAACAAACATTGAAAATGCAAAGGTATATTTTGCAATTGATGATAAATATAATTTAAATAAAGATGATATTTCATATGAAGTAAAAGATAATAAAATAACAGGAGCACTTAATATATTACTTTCAAATAATCAATCATTTTCTGTTTATGTAGAACTTCCAGATAATTACTTTAAAGGTGCAACTGACAACTTTAACTATTCAAATTATTTATATATTATAATTCCATTTATTTGCTTTTTATTAGTATTTTTATTCTATCGTAAATATGGTAGAGGAATATCTTTGAATATTAAGAGAAAAGATACAATTTATAATAACTTTGATTCAGCTGAAATCGGTTATTTATATAAAGGTAAGTTAGAGGAAATGAGTTTAACTTCACTTGTTATTTATTTAGCAACTAAAGGATATTTAAAAATAGTTGAGCATGATGATGGCTATAAATTAGGTAAAGATAATACATTCCACTTTATTAAACTAAAAGATTATGATAAGAATAATGCTGCTCAAGAATTATTATTTAATGAGCTATTTAGAGATAGGGATAAAACTGAGTTAAAAGATATAGAATATCATTTTGCTGATACATTTAAAGAAGCACGTAATATGCTAGATAATGAAGATAATTATAAAAAGTTATTCTTTATTGGTCTAAAACAAATTAAAATTATTTCTGCATTTTTGATTGTTTTATCATTAGTAGTTAATAATGTAAGATCAATTTATTTAGTAACTAACTCTTATTTATTAGTTGTACCTATTATTCTTGCAATGATATTTGGTTTATATGTTGTACTAGTATCTAATATGACAGGACTTATAAAAGCGATTGTTGGAACAATTATTTTAACACTTAGTCTATATATTGGAATAAGTCCAATAATAGTTCAAAAACATTTCTTAATAATATATATAATTGAGTCTATTTTAATAGCTTTAATGTGTCTATTATTTAAAAAATTATCAGAAAGAACTAAGTTTGGAACAGAAGTACTTGGAGAAACTTATGGCCTTAAATACTATTTAGAAACAATTACTAAAGAAGAATTAAAAAATAAAATAGAAGAAAATCCAAATTATTTTTATGATATGATTCCATATGCATGTACTCTTGATAGTTTAGAGTCATGGATTAGAAGTGGTAAAGACATAGTTACAGAAGCTCCATCATGGTACATTCCATCAAGTGAGTTTAGTTTAAAAAATTTTGAACAATTTATAAACAATGTTTTATATACAACATCTCTAGTAATGATGAAACAAGTATACTCTGAAAGTGAACTTGTAACTTATGAGAATAGAGATATTAAAACAAAATTAAATGATTAGAGCCTTTAAAATGGTTCTTTTTTTATTGAAGTTTAATTAAAAGAATAATAACATCAGCCTTGACAAAATCGCCCCGGGGGGGGGTATACTTTAGATAGAGTAAAATAGAAGGGATGATAAAAATGAAAAAAGGATTTACTTTAATAGAACTATTGTCAGTAATAGTGGTACTTGCTATCATTGCAGTAATAGCTATCCCAACACTTATAGGTGTGGTTAATAAAGTTAAACTTCAAAGTTTAAAAAGTAGTGCTTATGGTCTAATAGAGGCTGGAACTTTATATAATGCTGAGTATGGTAATACTAATAATGCAAGATTTGATATTATGAATAATGCTGTAACAACAACAGAGTTAAATAAAATTAAATATAAAGGACATGTAAAACAAGGAACAATTATTGTGTCTAACAAAGGTAAAGTTAGTGTATGTGTTACAGATGGAAAAAATAGTGCTTATAAAAACTATAATGATACTGAAGTAACACTTGTATCTAAAAAAACATGTAGTGTTCCAGCTAATACTGCAGTAATCTATTTAGATGGTGAGGCTACAATTGATAGTGTAGATGCTAAAGCAATATTAGATAAGATGAGTGAACTAGAAACACAAATTGCAGCTATTAATTCAAAATTAAATAATTCATCTAGTGGAATGCGCGTTATTAAATCTGGTACTATCAATGCTACAACAACTATTCAATTAGGTGAAACAATAGATGTTGATAAATATGTGGTATTATTAAGTGCTGGTTCTTATGGTGCAAACTTTAGTGGTTATTGGGGAAAAACTGGTGGTGCATATGTTTCAGCAAAGACACGTACAAGTGTAACAATAAATTCTGCTTATGGTGGCGAAACAATTAGTTATGAAATAGTTAAAATTGGATAAAAAAAAACAGCTTATGCTGTTTTTAATTTTCTTCTACTTCAATTGCTCCAACTGGGCATCCTTCTTTAATTTCTAGAAGTTCTTCTTTTTTAGATTCATCCATCTCATCTAAATTATTATCTTTAGCAAATGCTCTTCCTTCATCATTCATATCAAATACATCTGAGCTTGCGCAACAATATCCACATCCGATACACATATCATCATTTACTTTAATTTTTTTCATAAACATCACCTAATGTAATTATAAAAAAAATATTAAATAAAAGCAAGTAGTATTTTAAAATATAAAAAAATATGTTAAAATTATTTTAGGTTAGGTGAGCTTGTATGAGTCGAATGGATAGATATTATAAAAGTAGCTATAATTCAAATAAAAGAACAACAAGAAATCTTGATTTATATAAAACAATTTATAGTGATACAGAATATACAAATATTGAAGGTATTACTGATATTGATAAATCAAATGAAGTTGATATAGCTAAAATTAAAGATATGCTTAAAAGTAGAGAAAATTATCAAAGTGGTAGAGAGTTAAAAAGTTTTATTCCAAAAGAAGAACCAGTTAGATATGAAACTTTTGAAAGAGATACTGATAGAGTATATGATATAAGAGATATATTAAATGAAGCAAGATCTAATAAAAAAGAAGAGAAATATCACAACTTATCACAAGCAAACATTGACTTATTAAATGAGCTTAAAAACAAATCAAAAGAAGTTGTTCAACCTGAAAAAATAGAGACTATGGTTGATACAATAACAAATACAAGTAAATTAAATAAACTAACAGATAGTGAGCTTGGACTTGATATGTTAGACTTAATGAGTGATAATACAGTAACAAGTTCAAATACATCTATAAAAGCAATATTAGAAGAAGCAAAAAAACAAGAACAAGAAAAAACAAAAACAAATTCTGATATGGGTCTTGATAAATCATTCTTTACATCAAGTATGTCATTTTCTGATGATGACTTTGAAGGAATTAATGATTTAAAGAAAAATGTAAATAAAAATTCACATGCAATTAAAATAATTATGTTTATAGTATTGCTTTTAATAACTGTTTCAATTGCGCTACTATTATTT
>CAZFGE010000097.1:0-3527 GCA_964518415.1 uncultured Muribaculaceae bacterium | reverse complement strand
CCTCCAATCATCTTATCTGCTGCTGCCCATAAAGTCTTTTCTATCTCTTGCATATCTTTTCCCATATCATTACCTCACATTCATTAGATTTCAATTAATTTCTAAATAAAATTATATCATATTTTTCAACAAATTTTTATATTTTACGACCAATTCGTACCAGAAATTACCGAATTGTACCAATTATCTTGACTAATTTTTAATTTTAAGTGATTAATACAAGGAATTGGAGGAATTGTATGATTAGAAAATGTACTGATGAAGATATTTCTGATGAAGAATTAGAAAAAGTTATAAATCCCTTTTATGATAACTATCATGAATATGTTATTACTTATGTTGTACCTGAAGTAATTGCATTTTATATTGCTAGTTCTTATATTAGGAACGCTATGTGGGAAGCAACATTTTATCAGCATTATAATTCTGCTAAAGATATCTTTAATGTTAGTGATGACGAAAACTATGATAAAGTTAAAGCTGAGGTAATTAAATTATTAAGGATTAAATATTCTTTAGAAATAATTAGTGAAGATCCATTAGATCTTAAAAAAATTGAGTATTAGCTTTTTATTCCAATACTCTTTTTTAATTTCATTTTCCAAAAAACTCACGGAAAATATATAATTGTGTGAATGTATGTGGGCTGTGGGTCGTGATTTATCATATTATTTTGATCATTCACCCTAGGGGGGACTACCTATTTATTTTCTATTTGATAATGATTTTTATTTTTTAGTTTTTTTGTATTATTAATATACTTTTGCATATCTTCTAATAGAAATACAGGTATGATTCCTCTTTCTATCCATCTAATAGATTTATCATAGTTTCTTTCTTCTTGTTCTGATGATAATGGTTCTACTCCTAATTTAAAGTATCCATCTTTTTTCATTTGTTCTAAAATAGATAAATAATAATTATTCTTAGTTGTTTTTGTTTTATCTAAGATATCATTTATTGTTGGCATATAAGATCTTTCTTTACATAAATCTATAATTGCTTTTCTAAATACATCTGGTTCTACATCTTGTAGCATTTCATACCATATTGAAATATCATCATTACTAATTATTTTTTGATAACAAGATGATAGTATTTTGATTCCTTCTACAAAATCTAATTTATCCATTTTGCTTATCTCTCATTTCTTTAGCTCTTCTAATATCTTCTAGGGATATATCTTGGATAGTTTTTGCTTTTGCTTGCTGATGTAAGTATCTTTCAAATTTTGGACCAAATAGTGTTTCAGGTGTTAAATATGGTTTCATTTTAGGATTGTTTAACCATTCACTTGTTTTCTTATCTATAACTGTTTTAATATCATTAATTGTGTATTTCTTTAATATATTAGTAATTATTTTTTTATATTCATCTATTAATACAAAATTAGAATGCGTCTTAAAGTTCAAATAGTCTATTATGTCTTGATACTCTTTTTTATTTATTTCTATGTCTTTTTTATTAGTTATAATTTCTAAATTATCTTTATTATTATCTATATATACCTTACTATTTGGCTTACATTTATTCTTACGTTTTGACTTACATTTGTCAGGATATTTATTTCTATATCCTCTCATATACATAGCTCCTTCACTAACTTGATTTGTTAATGTAAGAGCATCTTCTATATAATACCTATTATCTCTTTTTTCTATCATTCCTGTATCAATATAATAATCAATAGCCTCATTTATTGTTTTTTCTGAATGATTTGTTTCTTTAGATAATTCTTTTATTGTATATGGAATTTTTTTAGAACCTACTTTCTTTATTAGATAACCTTCTTTATTTATTGCTTTAAATATAAGTTTAAAATATAAAATTATTTTCTCATAACCATTAGGTTCAGATTGCAAGTATTTTAATACATCATTATCGAAGAAATTAGACTTTAACATGAAGTAATAATACTTTTCTTTATTGTAGGTTCCCATTTTTAGAATTTGTAATTGATACTAAAAAATCTACATTGATTTTAAAGTAGTCAATAACTTTCTCCATTGGTACTAAATTATTAGATAGTTTAAATCCACTCATTGTTATTTCATCAGATATTTTGTTTTTAATATCTCTTGCTTTATTTCTTCCCACAGCACCTATTTTCATTATATCTTGTACAGTAGCCCACTGACTATTTAGTATTTCCAGCATCTCATCTGCCGATAATATTGTTTTACTTTTCATTTTTCTCTCTCCTTTTTATTATTTCATTAAAGTTTACCAGACTCTTTAATTACGACATTTTCGTAACATAAAATTATAAAAAAATATATCGATACTGCATGATATAAAATTCTATTTACTACATACTTCATTTACTTCTTTACTACTACATCTAACAATTGGATCGTGTGAAAATTTGTAATGCATTTTAATTTCATCTTTTCTATTAGATACCAATAAATTATTAACAGAAGGTATATTATATGCTTCCATTATTCTATCAACTAATGGCCATGAAGGAACTGTTCTATGTTTTTCAATAGCTATTAATCTATTTCTTGGTATTCCAATTTTCTTAGCTGCTTCATCAATGCTCATACCTAAGTGCACACGAATTGCTCTTAACGTAGCCTGCACTTATTTTGACCTCCTTCCTATTTTAATAATATTACAAAAAATTTTAAATGTAAATAGAAATTAAGTAATTTTCATAATTTTACTTGTTTATTTTCTTAATGTAAGTTATACTTATTTTAGAGTAGGTAACAATATTGATATCAGAGATTTATTTATACATAACCTTAATACGATCATGAAAGAACGCAAGGTATCTAGAAAAGAACTTGCTAAAGGATTAAATGTTCCTTACACTACTTTAACTGATTGGTGTACAGGAAGAATATTTCCAAGAGTAGAAAAAATAAATATGATTGCTGATTATTTTGGTATCAAGAAATCTGATCTAATTGAAGAGATGCTTGAAGATGAAGATGATTTGCTAAATGATGATACTGTAATAGTTGATGTTTTTTCTAAAATATATTTTGGAGATATAACATCTAATAAAACTAACGCATTTAAAGTTGGTGAAGAATTAATACCTCCAGAATGGATAAAAAACAAGCAAAGTTATTTTGGATTAATTATGCCTGACAATACTATGGATCCTGAGTTTCATCAAAACGATTGTATAATTCTTAGAGAACAAAATAAAATGACTAAAGATGGATTCTATTGTGTTATGGAAAAAGGACAAGATATAGCAACTATTAGAAAGTTAATTACTATAAACGATGGAATAATGGTTATGCCTTTAAATATTGGTGGAGAGTTTAACCCTACTACTTATTTAAAAGGTACTATTGAACTTGATAACTTTAGAATTATTGGTTCTGTAGTTCAAGTTAAAAGATATTATGATTAAAAAAAGACCACTGCTGGAACAGTGATCAAAGTGAAAAATCCCTAATTAAAAAGTCTGGTAAACTTTAATAATTATAATAATTATAATTTTGGAGATTTCTCGTATTTAATTATATCACCAATTAGGGATTTCTACAAGAAAGTTGGTGAAATAA
>CAZFGE010000096.1:0-3553 GCA_964518415.1 uncultured Muribaculaceae bacterium | reverse complement strand
CTACTGCCGCCAGCTGGAGGAGGGCAACGCCTCCCAGACGCTGCTGACGCCGCTGGTGGTGCGGGTGGGCCAGCGGGAAATGGCGGTCATCGAGGAAGATCTGCCGCTGCTGGAGGATGCGGGCTACCGGGTGGAGCGCTTCGGAGAGCGGGACATTCGCGTCACCGCCGTGCCCCACGTGCTGGGCAAGGCGGAGCTCAGGCCGATCTTCATGATAGAAATAGTATTCCAGAACATATCAGAGAAGTATTAGGTGATGACAACAGAACAATAATAAATAGTATTATTCTTGATGTTATTGAAAATAGTGTTAATAGGCCATATATTAAAATGTCGGATAAAGTATATAATGCACTTCGTGATTTAAAACAATTTAACTATGATAATATTTATAGTAAAGCAAATACTAAAGCAATGATTGATGAATATAAATTAATGTTTAACACGTTGTTTGAATCATATATGGATCAACTTGAAAGCGAAGACTATAGTGCTGATATATATAATGCTTTCCTAAATAAAATGAGTGATGAATATAAAACTAGTACTAATAACGCTAGAAAAGTAATTGATTATATTGCTGGTATGACTGATAATTATTTTATAAATCAATTTAATAAAAATAAAAAAAGAGTAAAAGTAAAATAAGCATGTAAGTATGCTTTTTTTACTTGAATAATTAAATTTATTAAGATATACTATATTTAGATTAAGGATAGGTGGTAATATGAAGAGAGGATTTACTTTGATAGAGATGATGGCTGCTACAACTATATTTATAGGTATTCTTTTAATTGCAGTCCCATCAATTATGAATCAAATTAAAGAAAGAAAAAATGAAATAAGTGGTGCTACATTAAATACAATATATAGTGCTGCCAAATTGTATATTGATGATAATGGTATAACAGATGATATTAATATCGGCGGATATTACTGTGTATCACTTGACGAACTTGTTAAGAATGAATATTTATCTAATCCAATAATAGACCCTGTATCTAGAAAAGAGATTCCTTTAACAAAATATGTAAAAGCCAAATTAAATCCTAATAGAGAATTTGACAATTTTGAATTATCTGATACTAATTGTAATAATCAATAATATGTTGACTTTTAAGTATAAAAGTGATATTATCTAATTGAACACGAAAAAGTGTTTTTTTAGTGGAAAAAAGTATGAAAGGTGATTTAATGAAAAAAATAGCTAGATTTTTAGTCGGTGTCAAATCTGAAATGAAAAAAGTAAGATGGCCTGACAAAAAACAAATGGTAAAAAATTCAACAGCAACTTTATCATTTGTAATAATATTTGCTGTATTCTTTGCAGTTCTTGATTTAGTTCTTTCATTAATCAAAACGGTGATTTAATGGAAAAAGAATGGTATGTAGTTAATACTTATTCAGGACATGAGAATAAGGTAAAAGAAAAATTAGAGATGCGTGCATCTACTATGGGTATGGAAGATTATATCTTAAGAGTAGTTGTACCAGAGCAAACAGAAGTAGAAGTTAATAAAGACGGAAAAGAAAAAACTAAAGTTAAGAAAATGTTTCCAGGTTATATTTTAGTTGAAATGGTTATGACTGATGAAGCTTGGTTTATAGTTCGTAACACACCAGGTGTTACAGGATTTATCGGATCATCTGGTAAAGGTGCTAAACCATTCCCATTAACTCCAATGGAAGTTGATAAAATACTTGGTTCTATGGGTATGAGTAGACTAGAAATTGGTAATGACTTAAATGTTGACGATACAGTTAAAGTTATATCTGGACCATTTGCAAATATGTTAGGTAAAATTAAATCAATTAATATGGAAGCACAATCTGTTGAGGTTGCACTTGATTTATTTGGACAAGAGACAATCGTTGAATTACAACTTAGTGAAATAGCTAAGGATTAATATGGATAAAAGTTTATCTCAAGAAGAAATTGATGCATTATTTAATCAATCAAGTGATATAAATAATGTAGAGACTAATGTTAATGAAAAATTAGATGAATTAGTTGATTATAAATATAATGAAAATGCAAAAATGATTCAAAATCTTTTTGAAGAAAATAATAAAGCTAATAACAAACAAAATAATAGTGAATTAGAAGCTTATCAAAATAGTCCATTTTATCCAATGTATTCAAATATAGTAGGTAATATAAAAAATATACTTGCACCTGCTATAATGCAAATGGAGAATGAATATAGATTTATGGAAAGTAGAAATTTCTTATCAGATTCAGTACTTAAGAGAATGGGAAAAGAAATATTACTTCCAAACTTTATACTTGCAAAAGTAAAATATGATGAATTTATGAATATCGTTACAGATGCAGTAGAAGAATTAAAGACAATTGATAATATTGATTATGAAGTTTTAATTAGAAGATCAAATTATATTCCACTTGATAATGGAAGCAAAATATTAAAACAAGCAGATGGCTTTAAAATAATAATCAATATAAAAAGACATGAAAAAATAAAATAAAAATGTTTACAAACAATGAAAAATATGATATATTAAACTAGCTATATATAAATTTATATAGATTAAACAAGTGGGAGATAACAAGCGGAATCATTAGAACCACTCGCGAAAAAAATTTATAGGAGGTGTTTTTCGTGGCAAAGAACGTAACAAAAGTAATCAAAATTCAAATTCAAGCTGGAAAAGCTACACCAGCTCCACCAGTTGGTACTGCACTTGGACCTGCAGGAATTAATATTCAAGAATTTTGTACAAAATATAATGATATGACAAGAGATAGAATGGGAGATATTCTTCCAGTTGAAATCTCAGTATATGAAGATAGAACTTTTGATTTTGTAATCAAAACTCCACCAGCAGCTTCATTAATTAAAAAGCTTACTGGTATTAAAAAAGGAGCTAGTAAAGGTGCAAATGAAAATGTTGCAACTTTAACTAAAGATCAATTAAGAGAAATCGCTGAAATTAAATTGCCAGACTTAAACGCTTATACAGTTGAAGAAGCAATGAAAATCGTTGCTGGAACAGCTAAAAACATGGGCGTTAAAGTTGAAGACTAATTAAACGCAAAAAAAGTATTTCCTGTGGGAGGAATAAAGTCCGCTTAAAACCACATAAGGAGGTTAAAAAATGAAAAGAAGTAAAAAATATGTAGAAGCTTCAAATAAAATTGATAAAACTAAAGCATATACTTTAGAAGAAGCAATTAGTTTAGTTAAAGAAACTTCTATAGCTAAATTCGATTCTTCAGTTGAACTTGCATTAAGATTAAATCTTGATACAAAAAAAGCTGATCAACAATTAAGAGGAGCTGTAGTTCTACCTAATGGTACTGGTAAAACTAAAAGAGTTTTAGTTTTAGCTAAAGGTGCTCAAGCAGAAGCTGCAAAAGCTGCAGGAGCTGACTATGTTGGAGATATGGATTATATCGAAAAAATCGAAAAAGAAAATTGGTTTGAATTCGATACTATGATTGCTACTCCAGACATGATGCCTGCTTTAGGTAAAATTGGACGTGTTTTAGGACCTAAAGGATTAATGCCAAACCCTAAAACAGGAACAGTTA
>CAZFGE010000095.1:0-3691 GCA_964518415.1 uncultured Muribaculaceae bacterium | reverse complement strand
AGTAAATACTTGAGTCATTCCTAATTTACGACCTAAGATTCCTTTTTTCATAAATAATTCCTCCTAATTAGTTTTGTTTAATTTGAATATCAACGCCACTTGGTATTTCTAAGTGAGTAAGTGAATCAATTGTTTCCTTACTTGGATTGTTGATAACAATAAGTCTTTTATGTGTTCTCTTTTCAAATTGTTCTCTTGAATCTTTATATTTGTGAACAGCTCTTAAAATTGTGATTTTTTCGATTTCAGTTGGAAGTGGTACTGGACCGCTTACTTCACCGCCAGTTCTTTTAACTGTATCAACAATTTTAGCACAAGCTTTATCAAGATTTTTATGTTCAAAAGCTTTTAATTTGATGTTGATTTTAGTCTTTGACATATCGTAATCCTCCTTTCGCCTATATCTAGTATAGACTTGCTCCGTGTAAAAACCCGACTTTCAGTTTAAATTTTCTAGCAACTTAACCTGGTGTATCGGCAACCTCACACATCTATGCATTCCACACATAGTCAATTATACGCGATTATACCCATAAAATCAAGCATTTTTTACATATTTTTTATAAATTTTTTTGTAAATAATTGTAAAGTCTTATAATATATTGTAAAACCCTTATATATAGATAAAAAAATAGACTAATTAATAGTCTATTATTTAACGAATGGTAAAATAGCCATGAAACGTGCTTTTTTAACTTCGTTAGCTATATATCTTTGGTGTTTAGCGCAAGCACCAGTTACTCTTCTTGGTAAGATTTTACCTTTATCAGCACTTACGTATTTTTTAATAATGTCTGCGTCTTTGTAATTTACATCTTTACCAGCACACATTTGACATATTTTTTTCTTTTTTCTATAAAACTCTGCCATAGTTATCCTCCTTTATTAATCTAAGAAGTTATCATCTATTGAAACACTATCGCCAAAGTCAGCAAATGGATCTGAATCTATGTCAACACTATTGTTTGATTCTTGATAATCATATGGTGTTACATTATTATTACTTGCACCATTTTCTCTTTGAGCTCTAGATTCTATGAAATGGAATTGATCTAATACAACATCTGTTGTATATCTCTTATTACCATCTTTATCATCATAACTTCCTGTTTGAATACGAACTTCAATATCAATTAGATTTCATTTATCAAATTAATTACAAATAACTTCAGCTTGTTTTCTCCAAGCTATAATGTTAATGAAATCAGCTTCTCTATTTCCATCTTGGTTATTGAATTGTCTATTTACAGCAACTGTAAATCTAGCAAATGGAACATTAGCATTTGTATATCTAAGTTCTGGTTTTGCAGTTAATCTACCAATTAACATTACTCTATTCATAAGTATACCTCACTAGTCTTCAATTTTTGTGATTAAATGACGAATTACGTCAGAACTAATTCCAGCTAAACGATCGAATTCGTTGATAGCTTCATCATTACTAGCTTCTACGAAGTATAAGTAATAATATCCGCTTTTGAATTTTTTGATTTCATAAGCTAATTCTCTTTGACCCATTTCTTTTTGATCAGTAATTTTTGCACCGTTATCAGTTAAAACTTTACCAAAGCTTTCAACAACTTTCTTAGTTTCATCCTCACTTAATGTAGGTTTAACGATGAACATGATTTCATAGTTTCTCATTTTCTACACCTCCTTTTGGTCTTTTCGGCAATTTCTTGCAAGGAGTAAATTAATACTCGCTATAGATTATAACAAAAAAACTCTACAATGTAAAGTTCTTTTTTTAATATTATTAGTCTCTGCTATCACCAAATAATCTAAGTATATCTAAGAATAAGTTAATAAAGTCTAGGTATAGTTGTAAAGCACCATAGATAGCTAAGTTATCTTCTTCAATTACACCTTGTAAAGATAATATTTTTTGTACATCATAAGCAGTAAAGCCCATGAATACTAAAATACTTATTGAACATATTATGATTGCTAATGTAGAACCACCTACAAACATATTTATAAGTGCACATATAACAATTGCAAATAAAGCTATCATTAAATATGTTCCAAATTTTGTTAAATCAACACTTGTTTTGTATCCTAAGAATGCAAGTATAGCAAAAGCTACAGCTGTAATTAAGAATACATATATAATTGAAGACATCTCATAAACTACAAAGATTGATGAGAATGTTAGTCCTGAAACAAATGAATAAAGTAAAAACATTATTCTTGCACTTGTAGGACTCATTTTAGTAATTCTAGCACTTAATACTATTACAAGCACTAATTCAATAATAGCAAGTAAGAAATAACTATTAATCATTGAATAAAACATATTTGTGTTTGTTGCAACTATATAACCTGTTGCAAATGTAACAAGTAGACCAATTGACATCCAAGCAAAAACTTTTTTAAGTAAATCGTTCATAATACACCTTATACATTAAATCTAAAATGGCATATATCACCATCTTGCATAATGTATTCCTTTCCTTCAATTCTAAGCTTACCAGCTTCTTTAACTTTAAGTTCACTACCATATTCTTTTAAGTCATCAAAGCTAATAGTCTCTGATCTAATAAAGCCCTTTTCAAAATCACTGTGGATAATTCCAGCACACTTAGGTGCTTTAGAACCTGTTTTAAATGTCCAAGCTCTACATTCATCCGTACCTGCTGTAAAGAATGTAGAAAGTCCAAGTAATTTATATGTAGCTTTTATTAGTTTATTTAAACCACTATCTTTTATACCCAAATCGTTTAAGAACATTTGTCTTTCTTCAACTGGTAGTTCACATAAATCTTCTTCTATTTTAGCGCATACTGTAATAACTAGAGCATTTTCACCTTTAGCATGTTCTCTAACAGCTTCTACATATTCATTAGTATCAGATATACATGCTTCTTCATCAACATTCGCCATATATATAATTGGTTTTAATGTAAGTAAGTTAAAGCTTTTAATAAGTTCTAACTCATCTTCTGATAAATCAAGTTGTCTTATATTAATACTATGTTCAAGTGCATCTTTAATTTTATTTAAAGTATCCACTTCAAATCTAACTTCTTTATCTTTTGTCATTTGAGCTTTTTTACCAATTCTTGCAATTCTATTATTAATAACCTCTAAATCAGCAAGCATTAACTCTAGATTAATAACTTCAATATCTCTTACAGGATCAACTGTTCCATCAACATGAATAATATCACTATTTTCAAAACATCTAACAACTTCTACAATTGCATCTGTTTCTCTAATGTGTGATAAGAACTTATTTCCAAGGCCTTCACCTTGTGATGCTCCTTTAACTAACCCTGCAATATCAGTATATTCAATTGTTGTTGGTACTAAACTCTTTGGTTTATATAAATCATTTAAATAGTCTAATCTCTCATCTGGAACAACTACAACACCAACGTTTGGATCAATAGTTGCGAATGGATAATTAGCAGCTAATATTTTTTGATTTGTAATAGCATTAAATAAAGTTGATTTACCTACATTAGGAAGTCCAACTATTCCTGCCTTTAAACTCATTTTATCTCCCCCTATTGTAATACGGCATATGTTTTAAATCCTATTGGTAAGGCCATTACATACCATATAATAATGATAAGTAGCCATACAATAGCCATGATTATAATTATTGGTAACATATCTTTAAGTATACCAAATACCCAATATAAAAGGCTCATTCATTTCATAAAAACGAGTAGTCACGCCAGAAACG
>CAZFGE010000094.1:0-3861 GCA_964518415.1 uncultured Muribaculaceae bacterium | reverse complement strand
AGAGCGGTTCCGTCGCGCATTTTCTCGGGCTGATAAACAGGAAGTCCGAAGGAAATCCTTTTCTTTAAGTTCATTAACCATAACTTCTACTTGGCTAATAACTTTATCTAAAAAACTATTTACTTCTTCAGGATCATAGCCACGTATTGTACGATTAAATTTCTCCATACTCATCACCTCATACAATTACCATTCTATGTTTATATCATCGTTGTCGTATCTATCTTTACCATCGTTATCTTCTGTAATCTTACCTTGAACATTGATATTGTTTGGAGTACATAAGAAAATTCCTCCACCAATCTTTTGTAAGTCACCACCTATAGCATAGATAGTACCTGCTAAGAAATCAATAATTCTTTTAGCTTGATCAGATGTAACTCTTTTTAAATTAACAACAACTGTGTTTCTCATTTTTAAATGATCTGCGATTTGTTGTGCTTCTGAATATGCACGTGGTTCAAGTAAAATCATTTTGGAATGTCCGTCATTTTCACTTAAAGCCTCATCAGGTCTTAAATCATAATATTCGTTTCCATTTATATCATTACTAAAGACATCTTCATCATTAGATAGTATTTTCTTTAAAATTCCCACAATTATTCCTCCCTTAGATTATTCTAACTATAACAATTTTAGCACATAATTTAAAAAAAGAAAACATTTTATAAAAAAAAAGAACAAAATTGTTCTTTTTAAATCCAAACAGCAAATATTACTGCAGCCATAGATAGAAGTATACCTACAACCCAGAATGTTTTTACTATATCTCTCTCTTCCCATCCAAGCTTTTCAAAATGATGATGAAGAGGTGTCATTAAGAATATTTTTTTACCTGTATACATAATAGATGCAACTTGTATAATAGATACTAATGTCTCTATTATAAATACACCCATAATAATTATAAATGTAATCTCATGACTAGTTAATATTGCAATTGCAGCAAGTGCAGCACCTAATGCAAGTGATCCAGTATCTCCCATAAATACACGAGCTGGATAAGTATTAAAGAATAAAAATCCCATTAATGCACCAACTAAGATAAAACAGAATACGGCAATTTCAGTATAACCTGCTATCCAAGTTGAAGACCATGTGATAAGACCCATTGCAAGGAAAGCAATTAATGATAATCCTCCAGCAAGTCCATCTAATCCATCTGTTAAGTTAACAGCATTTGTACTTGCAACAAGCATAAATAATATAAATATTCCATAAAACCATTTAAAATCTATTGCAAGTCCTAATGTATGTATATCAAATATAGTGCTATGTCCTGCTTTCATATATAGAAAGAAGAAAATAAGGGCTATAACTAATTGACCAAACAATTTTTGTATTTCAGTTAAACCTATATTATTTTTTCTTTTTACAATTAAATAGTCATCTATAAATCCTAAGAACCCATATGATATAAATACAAATAAGATTAAGAATAAGTTTTCAGTAAATCTAATCTATTTAGTAAAAGTAAAATTATAATTGCAACAACAGTTGGTATTATAAATATGAAACCTCCCATTGTTGGTGTACCATCTTTTTTCTTATGTCTTTCTTTTAAAAATATTGATACATTTTGTTTTGCTTTTTTCTTTTTTAAGAATGGAACTAATATAAGTCCAGTTATAATTGATAGAACAAATCCTATCATTAAAGATAGCATAGCTTTGGCTAAAACTAACATCTAATCACCAATTCTTTCTATATAGTTTTTAACACATTTAAAATCATTAAATGGAATTCTTTTATCTTTTATAACTATTGCTTCTTCATGACCTTTACCAAGGATGAATAAACAATCATCTTCTTTAAGTAAGTGAATTCCTTTAATTATTGCTTCTTCTCTATCTAGACATACTTCATAGTTATCTTTTTCTAAATCTTTAATCATATCATCAACTATTTGAGCAGGATCCTCATAATGTGGATCATCATTTGTAATGATAAAATAATCTGAATTATTAGCAACATACTCTGTCATGATAGGTCTTTTAAGTCTATCTCTATCACCAGTACAACCAAATACAACATAAGTTTTACCTTTTATAACAGGTTTTATTGCAGTCATTATTTTTTCAATTGCATCTGCAGTATGTGCATAATCTATTACTATCGTATTTGTTTTATAGTTAACTATTTGCATTCTACCATTTGGAGCATCTAATTCACTTAATACTTTAATTATGTCATTTTGAGAAAACTCCATACAAGTTAATACTGATATTACACATAATGTATTATAAATATTATATTTACCAATTAATTTTGTCTTACAATCAAATTTTTTCTTACCTATTTGATATGTAAATTTTGTTCCCTTTGATGTCATATCATAGTCTACTACTTTAAAATTAGCATCATTGAAGCCATATGTTAAATTAGTATTACCATCTAATAAATAGTATTCTTTATATTTATCATCATTATTTACTATAGCTATTCCACCATGTTTTAATTGCTTAAATAATTGTTGTTTAGCAAGTGCGTAGTTTCCCATAGTTTTGTGAAAATCTAGGTGATCTTGAGTTAAATTAGTAAATAAAGCATAATCATATTTTATAGTTTTAACACGGTTATTTGCTAGTGCATGTGATGATACTTCCATGATAATTGTTTTATATCCTTTATCATAAGCTTTCATAATTAAATCATAACAGTCACATATATCAACACTAGTATTTGGCATATCTGATACTTTACCATCCATATAAAATCCAATAGTACCCATATATGCTGCTTTAACACCTAACTTATTAAGTGCTTGATACATTAAGTATGCACTGGTAGTTTTACCGTTTGTACCAGTAATACCTATAATAGTCATTTCATCTAAGAATTTATTATAGTTTTCTTCTAAGTAATTAGTTAAGTATTCTCTTGAATCTTTAACAAGTAATGTATCAACATCATAATTTTTATCTAAGTGTTCAACTACTATTTTACTAGCACCATTTTTAATAGCACTTTCTATATATTTATGTCCATCGTTTACTTCGCATTTAACTGCCACAAAAGTATCTCCAGGTTTTATTTTTCTTGAATCACTTTGTATATTTAACATACAACTTCACCTTCTTTAATAATTTTACTATAAAGTTAATTCTTTTTCAACAATGCTTTACACTTTTATCTTTTACATAAATTAACATTTACATACAAAAATAGAATCTAATGATTCTATTTTATTACTTCAAGTCCTCCCATATAAGGTTGTAATGCTTTAGGCACTTTTATTGAGCCATCAGCTTGATAATTGTTTTCAATTACTGCAATTAATCCTCTTGGAGTAGCTACTACTGTGTTATTTAATGTATTTACATAGTAGTTACCATTTTCTCCTTTTGCTCTAATTCCTAGTCTTCTTGCTTGAGCATCTCCAAGTGTTGAACAAGATCCTACTTCAAAATATTTCTTTTGTCTTGGAGACCATGCTTCAACATCACATGATTTAACTTTTAAGTCAGCTAAATCACCACTACAACATTCAAGTGTTCTAACAGGAACATCTAAGCTTCTAAAGAATTCTACTGTGTAAGACCACATTTTATTATAGAAGTCCATTGCTTCTTCAGCTTTACATAAAACGATCATTTCTTGTTTTTCAAATTGGTGAACTCTATATAGACCTCTCTCTTCTAGTCCATGAGATCCACCTTCTTTTCTAAAACATGGAGAATATGATGTCATAGCAATTGGAAGATCACTTTCTTTTATTATTTGATCTTTAAATTTACCAATCATTGAGTGTTCACTAGTACCAATTAGGTATAAGTCTTCACCTTCTATTTTATACATCATAGCATCCATTTCTTCAAATGACATAACACCTTTTACAACATCACTTCTAATCATAAAAGG
>CAZFGE010000093.1:0-3882 GCA_964518415.1 uncultured Muribaculaceae bacterium | reverse complement strand
ATAGAATTGGTTATAAAACATTTTCTATTAACTTAGTAAGTGATTTAGAAGTGTGCGAAATGCTTATTGATAAAGTAAACAAGATTATATAAATAGTCTTTGCCAATAATTAGATGTAGTGATATAATTGCCGTAGAAGGTGATGCAATTGAATAAGAAATATATATTATTTGCTAGTTTATTGACAATATTGATATTTTTCTTTTCTTTAATTATGATTTTTTCAAATAATCAAAATTATGTGGTTATGTCTTCAATTTTTGTACCAATTTTTTTTGGAATATTGATTAATTATGATAATAAGCAAAAAGAAATATATAAAATTTATCATGAAAAAATATTTCATTATGTTACAACATACTATGATATTCTTACGCAACCTAAAGAAAGATTACCAATTAAAGAAAAACATAGAATGATAAGTGATTTATCAAGAGATTTAATTATTTATTTGAATAATAACTTAGCGTATGCTAGTGAAGAATTAGATTCTGAATTGGCAATTATTTATTTTTATGAATATGAAAATAAGTATATCCCAAATGAATATCAAGATGTATATAATATAAATAGTTTAATGCCAATTATCATAAATGAGGCTTTAGAAAATTATAATATTTTACATATAGATAAATATTGTAAGAAACAAAGTTATTTAACAAAAAAATACCATAAAGTAAATGGCTTTATATTTTATTATGTAGATAGTTATCTTCTTGATATTGCAAGAAAGAAACATTATGTTTTAAGTATATATGAAACAGTTCAATTTTTAATGCTATTGCAAAAATATAGGGATAAACACTATAAAGATTATTGGAAAATATATAAATATTTAAAAAGAAATAAAGAAAAAGAAATAGATTTAATTATTAAGGAATTGGATTTAAAATTTGGAATTAAAATTAAGAAACTTAAAATAAAATAAGTCTACCATAAATTATCAAGAACATGTTTGTCCAATACATACACATGTTATAAATAAACATATTTATAAACATACTTATACTCCACAATATACATGTTCAGAAGAATGTCAAAACATGAATATAGATTGTGGCAAATGCTCTAACTTTATGTAAGAAAGATTTATTCTTTCTTTTTGTTTTGACAAAAATATAAAAAAGTATTATTATAGTACCCGTTTAAAAAGGGGAGAAAACCATGAAACTATATTCCAAAAGATTAATCACATTATTACTTTCATCAAGTATATCTTTATCTACTATGGGATGTGCCATTATAAAAAGTACAGAAAATGAGGGATTAAAAGTTAAAAATCATGATTATGAAGATGAAAACTATACAATAGAAGTTGTAGAAGATAAGTCAATAATCTTTACTCAAGAGAGTGCTGTTAGAGCAATTACCGATGCTGATATTTTAAATGATAATAATGAAGTAGTTGGATATTTACCTAAGGATGAAGAGTTAAAAGTAAGTGAAAAATATGATGATTTATATCAAGTTTATTATAATGATGAATTAGACTATGTAAATGCAAGTGATGTTGTAGAAGACTATATAACAACACCAGAGAATAGCTATATATCAGTTGCTTATATAAATGAAGACACATCTATATATAGTGATACAAGACAATCTAATGTAGTTAAAGAGTTAAATAAATATGAATCAGCTTATATTTATTATGAATTAGGTGACTATTATTATATTATGTCGGATAACAATATTGGATTTGTAAAAAAAGATAAATTAACTAATTTAGAAGGCACATATGTAATAGTTGATATATCAAGCCAACACTTAGATTTATATCAGGATAATGAAATAATTATGACAAGCCCAGTAGTAACAGGGAAAGATAAAAAAACTCCTACAAAAATAGGAATTCACGAAGTATATGATACTAGAGGAAATCGAGATTTAATAGGTGAAGATGGCTCAAGACATTATGTAGATGTGATGAATAAATTCTATTATGGTCAAGGATTACATGATGCTGAATATGATACACACTATGATTCAAATGGTAATGTTATAAAAAAACATGGTTGGAGAGATATATCAGAGTTTGGTGGTTATACATTTTTAAAACATGGTTCTAATGGATGTGTTAATATGCCACATGATAAAGCTATAGAACTTGACTCTTATGTAGATAAGGGAACTAAGGTATTAGTCAAAAGATAATTATGTAAATAAGGCTTATATTTAGCCTTTTTTCTTTACTAATTAGCCATTTTATTGTAAAATATAATAGACTTAGGAGGAGAAAATATGGGAAGAGCTTATGAGGTAAGAAAAGCTAGTATACAAAAAACAGGAGCTGCAAGAGGTAAAATCTATGCAAGCTACGCTAAAGAAATATATCAAGCAGCTAAGAATGGTGGAACTGAGCCTGAAAGTAATGCTAAACTTAAAAGATTAATGGATAGAGCTAAGAAGGAACAAGTTCCAAGTGATATTATTAAAAGAGCAATTGATAAAGTAAACAGTGGTGTAGATGAAACATACGTAGAAGCTACATATGAAATGTTTGGACCAAGTGGTTCTACATTTGTAATAGAATGCTTAACAGATAATTTAAATAGATCTGTATCAGATGTTAGAGCTGTAGCTAATAAATGTCATACAAAAATAGGAGCTATTGGTAGTGTTACATATAATTATGATCACTTATGTATAATAAGTTTTAAAGGACTTGATGAAGAGACAACAATGGATGCTTTAATAGAAGCAGGAGTAGATTTTATTGATATGGAAGTAGAAGATGGTGAGGTTATTATTTATGGTAATCCAACTGATTTATTTGCAATCAAAGAAGCAATTACAAATAAACTTCCTAATGTAGAATTTATTATGGATGAGATAACTTATATAGCTAAGGAAAAAGTAAAATTAGAAGGCGAAGATAAAGTATTATTTGATAGAATAATGACTATGTTAGATGATGTTGAAGATGTTCAACACGTATATCATAATGTGGAGGAATAAAATGGAAGAATTAACAATGGAAAAGCTTGTTTACATATGTAAACAATATGGATTTATATTTAGTGGTAGTGAAATTTACGGAGGACTTGCTAATACTTGGGATTACGGTCCATTAGGAGTAGAACTTAAAAACAATGTAAAAAAAGCTTGGATGAAAAGATTTATTCAAGAAAGTCCTTATAATGTTGGTATGGATAGTGCTATTTTAATGAATCCAAAAACTTGGGAAGCAAGTGGACATTTATCAACATTCTCAGATCCACTAATTGATTGTAAAGAATGTAAATCAAGATTTAGAGCAGATAAATTAGTAGAAGACTTTACAAATGGAGCTGAGACTGGTGACGGTTGGGATAATGAAAAATTAATGAACTATATTAATGACAATAAAATAGTTTGTCCTAAATGTGGTAAATTAAACTATACTGATATTAGACAATTTAACTTAATGTTTAAAACATTCCAAGGTGTTACTGAAGACGCTAAAAATACAATTTATTTAAGACCTGAAACTGCACAAGGAATATTCGTAAACTTTAAAAATGTTGAACGTTCAATGAGAATGAAAGTTCCATTTGGAATAGGACAAATCGGTAAAAGTTTTAGAAATGAAATTACACCAGGTAACTTCACATTCAGAACTCGTGAATTTGAACAAATGGAATTAGAATTTTTCTGTAAACCAGGAACTGAACTTGATTGGTTCTCATATTGGAAGAGTGAATGTAATAAATG
This sequence comes from uncultured Muribaculaceae bacterium, assembly GCA_964518415.1. Taxonomy (GTDB): domain Bacteria; phylum Bacillota_I; class Bacilli_A; order RF39; family UBA660; genus CAJOJO01. Next base: position 189 of record CAZFGE010000093.1, on the reverse strand, counting down.
GTTAAAAGATTTAGGAATTAAAGAAGATAACTTAAGAATGAGAGATCATGAGAAAGAAGAGTTATCATTCTATTCAAATGCAACAACAGATTTTGAATATAAATTTCCATTTGGTTGGGGAGAATTATGGGGTATAGCAAGTCGTACAAACTATGACTTATCAAGACACATGGAAGTATCTAAACAAAA
>CAZFGE010000092.1:0-3937 GCA_964518415.1 uncultured Muribaculaceae bacterium | reverse complement strand
AGAATCCCATGCTTCCGACCTGGTGGTGAGGGTTCGATTCCCTCTACCCGCTCCATTTGAAGACAACTTACGGATTAATTAAAGTTCGTAAGTTTTATTTTTCTGAAAAAAGAGGAAAAAATTATCAAAATAATTTAATCCTCTTTTTATATATTTTTTAATATGGGAGTAAAGTTCTTGTCTAGCCAGCACTGAATTTATACTCCCGCATAAATTCTACTATGGGAATTCCCATGCCCTTCAACTACATATATTGATTCTAGTAATATCACTATGGCTACCATCAATAAAGTAGTTACTACCATCTTCAAATTCTTCCGTATTTGTTTTATCTTTAAATTTGACTAAATAGAAAAGTCCACCTTTCATTTTTGAAAGACATACTATTTTGTTTTTATATTTTCTATTTAATTCTTTTATGCTTTCTTTTAATTGTTTTTTATAAAAGCTTATCTTTTCATTAATTACTTGTTCTAAATCATTATTTCTTAAATAATCTAATACAACATATTGTGAAAAAACATTAGTACATAAATCAAATGATTTTTTATATAAATATAATAAATCAACTTTATTGGACAAAATATAGCCAACATTAATTGATGGACTAATTAATTTTGAGAAAGTACCTAAATAAATAATATTTCTACCTTTATTTAGGTTATACAAACTCTTATATTTAGATTTTGTAAAATTAATTAAACTATATGGATCATCTTCTAATACTATAATATTATATTTATTAATAATTTTCAGAAATTCTTTTCTGCTTTTATTTGACCATGAATATCCTGTTGGATTATTAAAAGTTGGAACAACATAAATAAGTTTAGGAGAATATTTAATAATTTTTCTTTCAAGTTCTACTAAATCAAGTCCATCTTCTTGAAGATCAATACCTACTAATTTAATTTTCCTCTTTTTAAAAACTTCTATTGCTCCAAAATATGTTGGTTGTTCAATAAGTACTACATCTCCATCATTAATAAGTGAACTAGAAATTATATTTATTGATTGTTGAGAACCTGTTGTAATGAGCATATTATTATAATCTACTTTATAATTCCATGTTCTATATAAAAATTTACTTATTTCAATTCTTAATTCTTTTAATCCTTTTGGAGTTGTATAAGTGTTAAAGTTTATATTGCCTTTCAAAACATTTTCTATACTTCTATTAATCCCTTTATTATCAAATATATTATATGTACCTAGTGATTTATTCATAGTTTTTTCCTCTTACATTTATATAAAGAACTTTTACCATTATCAAATAGTTCTATGTCAAAATATTTTGAAAGAAGTTCTTTATATTGTTCCTGAGATATCCAATCAAATTCAGTAAAATGTGGTGGATATCCTTCTCTAATTTGAATATGCTCAACTTTATTATTAACTAAATATGATATTTCAAGATAATTAATTCCATCAATAGTATATTGCTTTATCATTGGTGTTTTTGTTGGCATATTTGAAAAAGTATTAAATATAAATAATCCATTAGGTGAAAATATATTACTAAAATTTTCAATATTAATGTTTAAAAGCCAATAGTTTATTGCTTGTTCACAAAAAACTTTATCATATTTCTCTTGTGAATGTCTAACAAAACTTTCAATATCTTCGTTATAAACCTTAACACCAAGTTTTTCCAAATCTTCTGGAATCATATCTGCTTCTCTATCTAAATAACTTACATCATTACATTTTTTTAATAATTCTCTTGTTAATCTTCCATTACCACCACAAATATCTAATACTTTATCATCTCTTTTTAAGTCAGCTTTATCAATTAAATATCCAACTCCTTTATCAAAGTATCTTTTGTACATTTTTTCATAATCCGTATATTTAGGGTATTTCATAATCATCATCCTCTCTATAAAATATTCCCATTTTTATCAAACAAATATATAACTCCATGATACATAATATTAAACGAAGTAGTGTTATTCCTTACTGAATCTTTTAATGTACCTGGAAATGCATAATCATAAAATGGCAATTTGTTATCAAATTCATGTAAATGAACTATTGCTTTTACTTTTCTATTTTTGAATATATAGTCTAACAGTGGTGCATTTAATGTAGCTTTTTTATTTAATACATTAATAATATGATTATCATGATCAACATTTAGAACTAAAGTCTTCTCATTTAAATCTTGTTTTCCTCTAATTGTAGTAATGAAACCATTACTAGTTTTTATAGCCACACATCCAAAATAATACTTGTCATTATATTTTTTTTCAGTTAATTTAATTTTAAACTTTTCTATATATTGTTTATATAGTTCTAAATCATTTTTATCTAAAACAACATTATCGGTTCTTATAATTGATTTATAATAAATATCACTTTTAATACTATTTAAAAATGTCTTTGTATCATTTATTGGTATAATGCTTTTTTCTTTTGTCAAAACATATTTTATACCTTTACAACTAACAAATAAGAATTGTTCTTTCTTATTTAATAATTCATTGTATAAACTATCAATATCTGTATTTAAATTTTGAATATATATTATTCTATTTTTTTCCATCATTAAACATCTTTCTAACTAACTTTTTAGCTATATCATCTTTACCATGTGCTTCTTCTATTTCATTAGTTTTATTAATTATATAACCAATATGATCACCATTTCTAATATTAGATAAATCATTAGCAACAACTAAATCACAATTATTTTTAATTCTTAATCTTTTTGCAACTTCAATCAATTCCTCTTTGGATACTCCATCTAATAATTTAAAACCTACAAGATATGTTGATGGGCTTAAATTTTTTATAATAGATATTATTTTAGGAGTTGGCTTTAATACTATTACTAGATTATCTTCATATGAAGATATTTTACTTCCACCAATAACTTCAATATTTTTAAATGCCTCATCAATATCATCGTGTTCTTTGATACTTTCCTTCATTCTTTCAATTGTCGTCACATAGTCTGTCATGTAATCAGATACTGCCATAGAATGAATAAAATAATCTATGTGTTCATTTGTAAGTAAACCTTCAATAGTATTCTTTAAATCTATAGTTCCATCTATTTCAACAACTTTAACTCTTTTATCAGTAGGTCTTAATGAATTTTTTGAACATACATAGTAAATCATTAGGTCATTATTTTCCTCTAATAAATGATTTGCAATCGTCATTCCTAATTTACCACTAGATGAATTTGTTATTTTTCTAACATTATCAATTCTTTCACTTGTTCCACCAGCAGTTATAATTATTTTCTTCATTTTATTATCTCTCCTTTACCAAAACCTTAACATAGTCAATTATTTCTTCACTTTTAGGAAGTTTACCTTTAGCTTCATATCCACAAGCAAGATGACCAATGGAAGGTTCAATAATCTTATAACCATAAGATCTTAATTTTTCTAAATTATTTTGAACAATAGGATTCTCATACATTCCATTATTCATAGCAGGTGCAAATATTACTGGAGCTTTTGTTGCCATAATAGTAGTAGATAGCATATCATCAGCAATTCCATTTGCAACTTTTCCAATTATATTTGCAGTTGCAGGTACTATTAAGAATAAGTCTGCTTTTCTTGCTAAACTAATGTGTTTAACATCAATATAATCTGGTCTTTCAAACATATCAGTTATCACTTTATTCCCAGATAAAGTTTCTAGCGTTAATGGTGTAATAAATTCACAAGCATTCTTTGTCATTATCACATCTACATTTGCTCCTTCACTTTTTAAATAACTTACTATTCCACATGCTTTATAAGCAGCAATTCCGCCAGTTACTCCAATAACAACATTTAAATCTTTAAACATATTATCCTTCCTTTCACTTTCATTTTATTGCAAATATATTGATAAGTAAAATATATTTATGTTATAATGTTCATAAGGAGGACTTATAATGAATGTAGATTTAGAATTATATAGAGTTTTTTATACT
>CAZFGE010000091.1:0-4033 GCA_964518415.1 uncultured Muribaculaceae bacterium | reverse complement strand
GATATAAATAGATTAAGCGCAAATAATGGATAAGCTATAAAAATAGGAGTAATACTTAGTAATAGGTATTCTATTTGATTAAAATCACCACTTATTAATAAAGCAAAATAATTAAATAAACCAACTATTAGTATTAAAAGAAAAATATAAATATAAGAAACAATTATCTTTGAAGTCATAATATGTTTTCTTTTTATTGGTAGAGTTGCTAAATATTCAATAGTCTTATCATTCTCCTCTTTTAATAAAATATTTGCCCCTAAGAAAGATGAATAAAATCCAACAATCAATAGAATAAACATAAATCCTTCTGACTTTAACCATCCATATGCTGTATCAATGTTTGTTATATCCATATTAAATGATTTTAGAATCTCCTCTGGAAATACCTTCATCATCTCATTTAAATTCTTTACAGTATCATCAGTAATAATGTGTGGATATACTAAAAATACAACTAAAAACATTAAAACTAATATAAGTGTCCAAATTAAAAAACTTTTAAAATTTACAATAAATTCTCTTTTAATCATAATTCACCTACTTATAATATTCTTCAAACAAATCTTCTAAAGATATATTTTCAATAAATAATTTATCAATTTTATAGTTTGCAAGTTTTTTAATTAACGTATTAGTTTCCATATCACATAAAAATTTAATTTCATTTTCTTTTTCACTTTTTATCTTAAGTTTTAAGTCTTTTTTTATTTTATCTATCTCTTTTGATAAAATTGTAAGATATGTATAATCACATTCTAAAATATCATTCATTGCTGATTCTTTAATTATAATTCCATCTTTTATAAAGGCTACTTTATTACATAGAGTTGAAACTTCATTCAATACATGTGATGAATATAATATAGTAACTCCTCTTTTATTTTCTTCTATTAAAATATTATGTAATTCTTTTTGAATGATTGGATCTAAACCACTAGTTGGCTCATCAAGTATTAATAGTTCTGGTTCATGCATAAGAGCAAGTGTAATTCCAACTTTCTTTAAATTACCAAGTGATAAATCTTCTATTTTTTTAGTCTCATCTATTTTTAATTTTTTAACTAATTGTTTTCTTCTTTTGGATAAATCTTTTTTATAAAATGTTTCATGAAAGTTAAATATTTCTTTTACTGTCATATCACTATATAGATTAATTTCACTAGGTAAGTAACCTATTTTTTCTTTAAGTGTTATATCATTATTATCTAACTTCTTACTTTTAAAAAATATATCTCCATTTGTTTTATTAATAAGCCCCATAATTGTTCTAATAGTAGTTGATTTACCAGCTCCATTAGGTCCAATAAAACCATATATATCCCCTTTATTTATTTTAAGTGATACATCTTCTACTCCTCTTATATTATTATAATACTTCTTTAGATGCCTTACTTCTAAAATACATTCCATATAATCACCATATTAATTATAACATATTAAAAAAAACTAAGTAAATTTAATACTTAGTTTTTATTTTATTTCTATTCTCTTTCATATTAGTAATCGCTCTATTTGCATCATCATTAATATCTTTATACATATTTATTTGATGATTAAATCCTTCTTCACTTAAAATATAATCGTTTATCTCATCTATAAATATAGTGTCAGTTAATTTATGAGAATAACCATTTGATGGATAAAGTGATAAATAAACAAGGCCAATGTTCTTTTTTATTCCAGCTGCATTTCTACTATTATAATAAACATCATTAAAAACACATAAGCTATTTTTTAAAGCAAGTATTATTAAATCATGATAAAACTTTTTTAATATTTTATTATCTTCATTATTATAGCAATTAACAAATACTTCTAAAGATGTAGTACCATTACGCATCAAACTCCAATCCACTTTAGAATTTGATATAACTTTTAAATTACAATCAATGTATTTTTCACAAGATGGTAGCATAGTATAAAAAGGTTCATTTGATGATCCAATCTCAATATTAGGATCATCTATTAAATCTTCATTAATCATATCCATATATATCTTATCAAGTTTAGTTGTTTTATTTCTATATATTGAATACTTTATATGATGAACTACATCACTTAGCAATTCTATATCATAAATATGTTGTTCATCCCAATAATTAATTATTTTATCTTCAAACTCATCAATACTATTAACACCATACTTAGCACGAACATTATTTATTAATATAATAATATTACTTAACCTTTTAGAATAACTATCTACCACATTAAACCTATTAATATATTTATTAATATTATCAATAATACTAAAATCATTTAAAGATAATAAATCATTTTTAATTTTATCTCTTAAATCAGTATCATCTACTAGGCCAGAAAAATTATATGCAATAATAATACTAGTATTTAAATCATTAAAATCTTTCATAGCACATATTACTTTATTCATTCTATCACCCCTGGAAGAATTAATATATTTTATTATAACATATAAAAAAATTATTAACTATGTTTTTATTATCATCTAAATTTTAAATATATCATAAAAATGACTAGTTTTAACTAGTCTTTTAATCGTTTTATATCAGTTCTTTTTTGCTTTGATTGCGACTTGTACTGCGTAAATAATTAGAATTGCAGTAAATTTTTATTTGTTGACTAAAATGACTTGTTTACTTTTTTATTTATTTTCTAATTTGTAAACTGCTTTTTCTTTATTTTTATTGAATAATTCCTTTTCTCTGTTTGCTTCTTCATTTAATAGTAATAATCTTTCCTTTTTATTAAGACCTTGTTCGATTAATTTAGCATTTTGAAATTCAATGTTAGATAATATAGCTAATTCAATTGTTGAAGCATAATCTCTTATATTACCTTTTTTACTAGGATTTTCATCGTTCCACTCTTTAGCACTTTTTCCAAATAAAGCCACATTTAAAATATCTGCTTCTGATGCATAAACATAATTTATTTGTTCTTTAGATAGTTCAATTGGTAGTAGATATTCTTTAATTGCATCAGTATGAATTAAATAATTTAGCTTTGTTAACATGCGTTTACCATGCCATTCTAATTGTTCTGATTCTTGAATTTTTAATCTTTGAAATTCTTTTATAATATATAATTTAATTTCAGGAGATATCCAAGAAGCAAATTCAAGAGCGATATCCCTATGAGCAAATGTACCACCATTTTTTGTAGGTTTTGTTTTAATACCTATTGCATTAAATTCACTAACCCATCTCGTAGGAGACATTGTAAATGAATTTTTACCTGTTTCTGATAATAGGGGTTCGAAATCGACCCCCTTAAATTCAGGATTGTTCATTTTCTCCCATAATCCCAAAAATTCAAGAGTTGATCTAGATCTCATCCAATTTTTAACTACATCTTTAGGTTCCTTTGAATTTTTAATTCTCGCTAAATCTGTCAATGAAATATAATCATTATCTTCAATTCCTGTAATGTTAACTGATAATCCTTTTACTTCTATTTGTTCCATTCTATTCACTCCTTTCATTTTTATACTCAAATTTTAAAGCGTTACAATTTGTAACAATTTCATTTTATTTTTTCTTTTTTGACTATTTCCAATTTATAATTCATTGCTTCCAATAGTTTAGCAAAAGTACCCAATGATATTGAATGCAAATTTCTTTCCATTCTAGCTATTGTTGATCTAGCTATACCAACTCTTCTTGCTAATTCTGATTGACTAATATTTGATTCACTTCTTAGTTTTATATATTCACATATTAAATCAAACTCTTCATTACTTATGATTTCTTTTTCTATACTCTTCATAATTATTACCTCATATACATTGTAGCACATTTGCAACACGTTAATCAATAAAAAATTAAGTATATTTCAACTTAATTTTTATTTAATTATTAGTTTTTCTTTGCCTTAATTGCAGCTTGTGCGGCGGTCATTTATATTTACTAAAATGACTTTTTTAATAATTACTTGTTTAATTCAATTTTTATTTCTTCAATTATATGTCCAATATTACCTTCACCAGCATATCTTGTCATATCAAAGAAATTATCATTTATATCTACCCATTCAAGTTTATTAACTTCTT
>CAZFGE010000090.1:0-4194 GCA_964518415.1 uncultured Muribaculaceae bacterium | reverse complement strand
AATTGCTGTTATATTTTTTCTTTTATTTTTAAAAGCAGATAATGAACCTTTACTTTGGATTCATTTATTTAATTTAAAAATTAATATTGGTTGGTTTTATGGATTATTTATTTTGTTTATTTTAGTAGCTAGTTCAAATGCCGTTAACTTAACAGATGGCCTAGATGGATTAGCAGGCGGTCTTTCGGTAATATCTCTATTAACATTTGGTGTACTTACTTTAAATGCTGGTTGGTTAGAGGGATATATTGAAATAGCGTTATTTTGTTTTATTTTATCAGCTTCTATTTTAGGATTTTTATTTTATAATATTAATCCAGCTCGTGTTTTTATGGGAGATACTGGTTCTTTATCTTTAGGAGCTACAATAGGATGTATTGCTATTTTAACAAGGCATGAACTTTTACTTATTTTAATCGGTTTTGTGTTTGTTATAGAAACACTTTCATGTATATTACAAAGATATTATTATAAGCTAACTCATAAGAGGTTGTTTAAAATGGCTCCATTTCATCATTCTTTAGAAAAATCTGGTTGGAATGAACGAGATATCGTAAAAACGTTTTGGACAATTGGTTTAATTACATCAATACTTGCTCTTATTTATGGAGTGTGGTTATGAGAAAGTTTGATAAAGCACTTTTTACAACAATTATAATTGCATCTATATTTGGTATAATTATGATTTATTCGGCTTCTAATATATGGGCAGAATATAAATTTAATGACCCCTTTAAATTTGTAAAAAATCAATTATTATTTTTTATACTAGGAATATTTTTAATGATTATAATTAGTAAAATAGATTATAAAAAAATATACAATAGTTCAAATAAGTTATTACTTGCTATAATTGTTTTATTAATACTTGTGCTTATACCTGGTATAGGAACTGTTAGAAATGGATCACGTAGTTGGTTTGGAATAGGTTCTTTAGGAATTCAACCTAGTGAAGCGGCTAAATTAATACTTATTATTTATGTTTCTAAATATTTATCACTTAATCAAAAAAATATAAAAAAATTAAAAGAATGTGTTCTACCTATATTAGGTGTTACGATGTTTATATTTGTACTTATTATGTTACAACCTGACTTTGGTACTGGTGTAATAATTGTAATGTCCATTATAGGACTTTTATTTGTAGCAGGCGCAAATCTAAAGTTTTTTGTTAAACTTGCTGTTATTGGAGTTGTTGGAATAATTGGTTTAATTATTATGGCCCCATATAGACTAAAGAGAATTCTGTCTTTTATTAATCCTTGGTCTGATCCATTAGGAAGTGGATTTCAAATAATTCAAAGTTTGTATGCTATAGGACCATCAGGTCTATTTGGATATGGCTTTCTAAATTCAAGACAAAAACATTTCTATCTTCCCGAACCACAAACAGATTTTATATTTTCTATAATAGCTGAAGAGTTTGGTTTTATGGGAATAATAATTGTTGCAACGTTATTTTTAATAATTATTTATAAAGGATTTAAAATAGCAATAGAGTCACAAGATCTATTTAGAAAGTATTTAGCTTTTGGAATAACTTTTGAGCTATCTTTTCAAGCAATGCTTAATTTAATGGTAGTGGTTGGACTTATTCCAGTTACAGGAGTAACTCTTCCTTTCTTTTCATATGGTGGCTCTAGTTTACTTATTACACTTTGTTCTATGGGGATATTACTTAATATATCTAAAAAATAATTCTATTTAAAAATATGTAAACTTAAATTGACAAATAAGTGTTAAATAATTATAATTTTTAATAGAAAGGAAGTGTAGAAATGTATTGTAGTGAATGTGGTAAAAAACTAAAAAAAGGCTCTTTGTTTTGTGGTGAATGTGGGGCTAAAGTAAAAAAAGAAAAGAAAAAAATTGATTTAAAAAATAATAAATTAGCTATAATTATTAGTTTTATTGTTGCACTATTAGTTATATGCCTAGTTACACTAAATATCTTAACTAGTCCAAAACATATAGTAAGTAAATATATTAAAGCAAGTATAAATAAAGATAGTAATGCTTTATATAGTTTACTAGATTTAGATGGTGATAAAACATTTGTATCTAAAGGCGTATTTAAAAAACTAATAGATAGTAATCTTAAAGATTCTAATATAGAAAATTATAAGATTAAGAGTGTTACATATGATACTGATAAATTAACCGCTAAAGTGTTATTTACATATACTTTAAAAAATAAAAGTGGTGAAAATACACGTTTTATTGAACTTAATAAATCAAAAGATAAAAAATACTTATTCTTTAATAAATGGACAATTAATGGATTTGCTAGTTCAAGTGTGATTGTAAAAGATTATAAAATACTTGTTCCAAAAAATTCAAAAGTTATTTATGAAGGTATTAAATTAACAAGTAAATATTTAGATAAAGATAACAAAAATGAAAAAATAGATGTATATAAATTACCTCAAGTATTTAGAACTAAAACTACTATTGAAGCTACTTTATCAAATGGTATAAATATTATAGATGAAGTAACACCTAATTTGTTATTTAAACAATATCAATTGAAATTGACAACTAGAAATTTAAGTGATAATGATAATAAAAAAATAGTTGAAGTTGTTAAAAATAATCTTGAATTATTATATAAAAGCGCAATCGAAGGTAAATCATTTAATGATATTAAATCAAATTTTAAAGCTAAAGATTTAACTTCTTTAGAAAATAGTTATATAAAATTTTCTAAAAATTTAAATGATAGAACAACTAAACTTAAAAATATATCATTTGATGATATTGATATAACAAGTGCATATATAAATAACAATGGTGAATTAAATATAATTGCTAAAGCTAAATATGATTATAATGTTGAATATAATTTAGGTGAAGAGACTAAAGAAAGTTCTAAACATTCATTATCTTATTTTACATTAGTATTCAGTTTAGAAAACAAAAACTATGATTTAGTTAATATTTCAGGTTTTCAAACATTTTTTTATAGATAGGAAGAGGAGAAATTATGGCAAAATTTTGTACAAATTGTGGTAAAGAATTAAAAGATGGAAAATGTGATTGTGTTAAGGTTGAAAAAACTAATGCAACATCAAACTTGGTTGATAAATACATTGAAGTTTTAAAAAATATATTTTTAAAACCAATTGATACAATTAAAGAAAATACAAATGAGGATAATTTTTCATTTGGACTTATTTCATTATGTTTAGTATCTGTTTTATCAGGACTATTTACATATTTTATGTTAAGTGAAGGAATAAGCAAATTAAATGCTGGATTTATGTTTGGATTCCATTCTTTATATACTGTTCCATTTTTAAAAACATTTATTTCAGGATTTATTCTTGCAGCTGTTTGGTATGCAGTATTAGGATTTATGATTTATTTAATTGCAAATAAAATATTAAAAGACGATTTAACAGTTAAAGAAGCATTTACATTTTTAGGTGTTTTATCAGTATTTATGGCACCTGTTATTGTTGTATCTGCTATATTAGTATATGTATCTGTTAATTTAATGCTTTTAGTACTTGTAGTTGCATCAATGTTCTATATGGTATATTTTACACAAGGATTAATGGAAATTACAAAAATAGAAAAAAATAAAATAGCATATCTATATGTACCAGCACTTTTACTAACTTTCTTTATTGTATATTATGTTTTACCAAAATTATTAAGTTTATAATAAAATACTAAGTATAATGCTTAGTATTTTTTTGTTTATTTTTATAAATATTTATTATATAATTTTAGTAGGTGATAATATGAAATGCCCAAAGTGTAATATAAAGCTTTATGATAAATGTTGTCCTAGATGTGGTTATTTAGAAAATGGTAATAAAGTTAGTTTAAAAGATAAACCAGAAAAATATATAGATGAGAAAAATATTAATAAAAATTTTGATAAGTTATATAGAAACGAAAATAGGATTGTGCCAACACTATTGGGAGGAATATATCTTGCTTTTTATAAATGCATATTTACATCTCTTTTTATAAATATTATTGAGTTTTTAGTATTTATGCTTACAAATTATTATATAGGCAGAATTCCTTACTTTAACGCTTATGTTCCAGTTATTATTTTTATATTATTTATTATATTTAGATTTATTTTAGGTGCAATTTCTAATACAATAATATTATTTTATGATAAATTAAAGATAAAGTATTTTAAAAAGAAACATCCAAGTAATTATCAGAAATATTTAT
>CAZFGE010000089.1:0-4219 GCA_964518415.1 uncultured Muribaculaceae bacterium | reverse complement strand
TAACACCTAATTCATTAGCTATTTCATATTTCATTTTTTCAATAGCTTGTTTAGCACCTGGTACATGTAGTCTGTTTGAATTTTTATTATTCATTGTATTCACCTCCCGTACACTAATAATTTGTACGGAAGTTTAAATAATATGTCAAAATTTATTTGGTAAATTATAGCAATTCAGAAAATTCATCATTTGACTTTGTATTTAAGTCTTTAATAACTTCAATATTATTAATAGCTTCATCTATTAAAGATTCATAGTCAAATGAATTTTCATATTTTATACATTTTTCTACTTCTGGATTTATTACTGGATGCTTTGGTAAGAATATAGTACAACAATCTTCATAAGGAAGTATACTTGTTTCATATGTATTAATTTGTTTTGCTATATCAATAATCTCTAATTTATCCATACAAGCAACTGGTCTAATTACAGGCATGTTTGTTACACTATTTATAGCAATCATACTTGTTAAAGTTTGGCTAGCAACTTGTCCAATAGACTCTCCATTTATAATTACTTTAAGTTTATTTTTTTGACAAACTTTGGTTGCTATTCTATACATCATTCTTCTCATTATGGTAATAATATAACTGTCTGGTACATTTTTATATATTTCTTCTTGAATTTTAGTAAAAGGTACAACATTTACTTTTATGTGACCTGAATATTCATTGATTATATTTGCTAGTTCTATTACTTTATTTTTAGCTTCAATGCTTGTGTGTGGAGGAGAATCAAAATATAGACATTCTAAATCCACACCTCGCTTTAAAGCTAAGTATCCAGCAACTGGAGAATCAATTCCTCCAGATAACATTAAAAGTCCTTTTCCTTGAATACCAACAGGGTATCCTCCAATTCCTCTAATTTCATTTGTATAAACAAATGTACCTTCAGGACGTATTTCAATATGAACAGTTAAATCTGGATTATGTACATCTACTTTAAGATTTGTATTTTTTAAAATTAATCCACCTATTTTATTATTGAAGTCCATTGAATGAATAGGAAATTTTTTATCTGCTCTTTTAGTATCTACTTTAAATGTTTTTGAATTATTATCTTTTAAAGTATCTAAAACGCATGATTCAATTTCTTCTATATTATTATTAACGCGAGTTGCTACAACTATACCATGAAGTCCAAAAACTTTTCTTAAAGATTCTAATACTCCATTTAAATCACGTTCATTAAATTCAATATACATTCTTACTCTATCTTTAGTTATTTTAACACTATAATCAGTAAGTACTCTTTCAATATTTCGAGTAAGTGTCTCTATAAAGAATTTTCTGTTTGCTTTTTTAGTTGTTAACTCACCATATTTAATCATTATAAGTTTTTTCATAAAAATCACCTCATTAGATTATACATTAAAATCTATTTTTTTTAAATATATTTTAAGTATTTAATTATATAGTTATCTTTTTTTGTACTTTTAATATTACCAATATACTTATATTTACCACATCTTCTTATACTAAATATATCGTTTTCTTTTAATATATAAGTATTTTTAGAAAGTATTTCACAGTTTAATATAACTTCATCATTTTTAATTTTATTAAGTACATTTTCTCTATTTGTTTTTATTATTTTTGATATTACATTATCAATTCTAAGGCTAGATACAATGACACTTTCTTCTATATATTTTCTCTCGTAATTTTCAAGGATTTTTAGATCAATTTCTTTTAAAGTTATTTTAATATTTCCAATACTTGTTAAGTTATGTTTTATATAGTCTTTTAAATCACTCATTATATAAAAATAATAGTTATTATCATCCACTATTATATCTCCTAAATAGTTTGAATCAATATTTAAAGACATAATACTACCTAGAATACTTGGATGAGTTAAAGTTTCATTAGTATTTATTTTAAATAGTGTAACATCTGGTAGATCATTTGTATATATTATTACTTTTTCACTATCTATATATGGATAATATACATTATAGTTAATTTCTTTTAATTTTGATTTAACTCTTTTAAATTCAGACATATCTAAAAACATAGTACTTTTTCCCATATATATTTTCTCAATACTATTATCTATTTTATATATATTTTTCTTCATAAATCACCAAAACCATTATAACATAATAAATAAAAAAAATCGCATTTGCGATTTATATTCAAATATGGTGGAGAATGAGGGACTCGAACCCTTGACCTCCACGGTGCAAGCGTGGCGCTCTAGCCAACTGAGCTAATTCCCCATAAAAGAACAAATAAATTATAGCACATATTAATTTTTATTGTCAATATATTTTTTTAATTTATTTGTTATTTTTTTATTCATCTATATCATCAATCTTAAATAATAATACCTTAATAGCACTCATAACAAGTTCTTTTGACTCTTTATCAACATCTTTACTTGCTTTTATAAGTTTAATTAATCTAGTAAGTCTAAGTTGTCTTAGTTCACTAAATAGTTTTATATCAGAATTATTTATCATATCAAAAACTGATTCAACCATTTTTTCACGTTTCTTATCATCATGACGATTTAACCATCTAATTATCTTTCTATGTACATCAACACTTCCATCAGATAAAGTACCATCTAAAAAGATTGGACCATAGCATTTCCAGTTATTAGGGTTGTGTTGGAATAAACCTTTACCACTACTTTTAACTACTTTATAGTTTTTTGTATTTCTAAGAAGCATTCCAACCATTGATTCTTCAGGAACAAACATTCTAAGTTTTTTCTCCATTTCCTTAAATTCATGTGATTCAGCTTCTTTTAATCTAAATCCAGGTCCATCATTATTATAAACTCTAACAATTCTTTTTTTAATATAGCTTTTTGCATACATACTAGCTGTCATAGCTAGATTACCGCCTTTAGAGTGTCCTCCAACTATAATTTTTTTATCACTAAGTTTTACATATTTATTAATATAATCTATAGCACATTTCTGAGCAGGAACTGGAAACTTATAGATCATTTGACAATCTTCTCTCCAACCTATCATAGAGTCATCTGTTCCTTCATATGCAATATATGTAAAATTATCACTTTTAAATTTCATAGCACAGAATTGTTTTTCAGCATCTACATATTTAACATAATCAGATACAATTATATTTTTATATCTATCTCCATTAAATAAAAGTTCAAAATTATCAACAGTTCTTCTTATTATAACAGCGCTTTTCTTAATTTCTCTATAATCGATATTATTAAAATATTTTTTTCCAAGTTCCTTTAATGTCATTGGTTTTTTTAATACATCTTTAAAGTCTAAATACACGAGTGTTGAGAATATTATATTATCAACATCATTAAATGGACTTTCACTAAATGGAACATCTTTAAAATATTTTATATAGTTATTTATAGTTTCCATATTATCCCTCTTATTCTATATAAATTATATAACGAGTTAAAAAAAATTACAATTAATTTGTAATTTTATTTTTTTTATTATTTTTTATTTCTTTTCTAAGTTCTTTTAAAAGCTCATTGTTTTCTTTTGTTTGATCAATAAGTACTTTTGGATTTTTTATAGATACCATATTTATTATATCATCAATCTCATTTAAACGCCTAGTCGCAAATTGATTTGAAGAACATAATTGATATGTTTTACCACTTTTATCTATTATATGTAAAAAATAATTAGTTATTCTTTTAGTTGTTACTTTTTGCTTATATATCATAAATATATCGCTATAGTTAAAACATAACAACTTTTTACTATATGTTAGTAAATAATTATCAGTTAAAATAATATTTAATTTATTAAATTGTTTTATATTATCATTTAATTCTTTATTTATTTCTTCTATTCTATCACGTGTTAAATGTTTAATAGATTTTTTAAATGATATGTATAAACATAAATATATAAAAAGCATAAATGGAGCTAAAACAACAAATAAAACTCCAAAGAATATTAATCCTGCTACACCTGTACTATCAACATTTGATGTATCAAAATAAACACCATATATTTCTCTTACTTTATCTTCTGTTACATTATCATATGTTTTACTAAATTGTTCTGTTAAGTATTTTATTTTCTTTTCATCTAATTTTCTACCTCTACCATATATTTTAGAATCATAGTTTTTTATATCACTAACATTTGATTCAAATACATTTATAACATATATATCTCCTGATTTATCTTCTACAAATCTATCTAATTTATGATAATCTAAATAATAATAAAATTGTTCTGATACATATGTAATT
>CAZFGE010000088.1:0-4272 GCA_964518415.1 uncultured Muribaculaceae bacterium | reverse complement strand
AGGCGTTGTTGGAGCTGTTAGATGTGGTAAATCTACTTTTATAAAAAAAGTAATTGAAACTTTAGTTGTTCCAAATATAGAAGATGAATATGAAAAGAAAAGAACACTTGATGAAATACCACAATCCGCACAAGGTAAAACCATCATGACTACAGAGCCTAAATTTGTACCATCTAATGCAGCTAAAATTAAAATTGATGAATTTGAAACCAATATAAGATTAGTTGACTGTGTTGGTTATATTGTAGATGGGGCCAAAGGATATGAAGATGAAAATGGACCTCGTATGGTAAAAAGTCCTTGGTATAATGAAGAAATACCATTTGTTGAAGCTGCCGAAATTGGAACAGAAAAAGTAATTAGAGATCACTCCTCTATTGGTATTGTTATGACAACTGATGGATCATTTGGTGAAATTGAGAGAAATAATTATGTTGAAGCTGAAGAGCGTATTGTAGATGAACTTAAAACTTACGGAAAGCCTTTTATAGTTGTATTAAATTCAGCTCATCCAATGTTACCAGAAACTGAAAGACTAGCTGATTCACTAAAAGAAAAATATAATGTTCCTGTTTTACCTATAAGTGTTGAAAATATGACAGAGCGTGACATTTATAATATTTTAAAAGAAGCATTATATGAATTTCCTGTAATTGAAGTCAAAGTTAATATGCCAGAATGGATTACTTGTCTAAATTCAGATAACTGGCTTAAAAAACATTATATAGATAAAATTAAAGAAAGTGTTTATGAAGTTGATAAATTAAGAGATATAGAAGGAATAACTAATCACTTCTCAGATTCAGAATATATTGATAAATCTTATATATCTAATGTAGATACTAAAACAGGGACCATTACATTAAACTTAGACTGTAAAGAAGAGTTGTATAACCAAATACTAAATGAAATAATAGATGTTGATATGAATAATAAAACTGAAGTCTTAAAAATGTTTCAAGATTTTAGAGAAGCTAAAGAAGAATATGATCAAATTAAAAGTGCTCTTAAAATGGTTAAACAAACAGGTTATGGAATAGCATCCCCTAGTCTTAAAGATATGAAATTAGATACACCAGAGATTATAAAACAAGGAACAAGATATGGTGTTAAACTTAAAGCAACAGCTCCATCAATTCACATGATTAGAGTTGATGTTGAATCTACTTTTGAACCAATAATAGGATCTGAAATACAAAGTAAAGAGTTAATTGATTATTTAACAAAAGACTATGACACTAATCCATCTAATATTTGGAAAAGTGAAATATTTGGAAGAAGCTTAGATGTAATTGTTAAAGAAGGAATACAAGCTAAGTTATCACTAATGCCAGATAACGTAAGATTAAAACTTAACAATACTTTAACTAAACTAGTTAATAAAGGATCAGGAAATTTATTTGCTATTGTTATATAAAAAAATTCTCTAATTAAAGAGAATTTTTTATTTATTTCTTAACTCTGCATTAAATGCTTTTTCAACTTCACTAATAACATTTTCAAAAATAGCATTAACTTCATTATCTGTTAATGTTTTAGTTGGATCATTAAATGTAAGCTTGAATGCAATTGATTTTTTACCTTCCTCTACATTTTCACCCATATAAACATCAAACACATTAACATCAGTAAGTAATCTTCCACCTTTTTTCTTAATAAGGTCAATTATTTCTTTAGCTGTAACATTCATATCAACTACAAATGCCATATCTCTTTCCATTGAAGGATATTTAGGAACTTCTTTGAATTTAAGTGGTTTAATTGTTTTAGAGTATAATTTAGATAAAGATAATTCACATACAAATAAATCATCTTTAGAGATATTTGGATGAACCCTACCAATTATACCAACAACTTCTCTATCTAAAACAATATTAGCAGAAATACCAGGATGCATATCAGGATTAGCACTAGCTTCAATATAATATCTATTTTTAAATCCTAAATAATCAAGTAAGTTTTCAACTAATCCTTTAATTAAATAAAAATCAACTTTTAAAGAACCATTCCATGAGTTAGTTATATAGTTACCACTCATTAACATACATACCTTTGTGTCCTCATTATATTCTTTATCATAAGTCTTAGCAATCTCATAAATATTAACATCAGTTACTTTTCTTGATTTGTTATATTCATAAGTACCAATTAAAGATGCAATTAAAGAGTTTCTTACAACTGATCTATCTATACTCATTGGATTAGGTAAAACTACATTTTCTTTACCCTCCCAATTAAACATTGCTGCTGTATTTGGATTAACTAAAGTATATGTTCTAACTTCATTTAAACCTAATGTTCTAAGTCTAAAAGATGTTTGTTTTCTAATTTTTACATCTCCAACATATTCTCCTCTTTTTGTTCCAACTATAGGTAGTGTATCTTCTAGATTATTATATCCATAAAGTCTACCAATTTCCTCAGCTATGTCAGCTTTATTAGCCTCAACATCTAATCTTCTTCTTGGAATAGTTATTGTAAATACACCATTATTTAAAGTATATTTAAAATCTAATTTATCAAGTTGAGTCTCTACATCACTATCTGTCATAGAAAGTCCTAAAACACCATTTAACTCACTAGTTGTAACATCTATTATTTTTTCAGTTTTATCTATAACATCATGTTTTACAACACCTGATAAAACTGTACCAGATGCATATTTTTCTAAGAGTTCACAGCATCTATTCATAGCATCAATTGTATATTCAAAATTTAATCCTTTACCATATCTTCTAGATGCTTCTGATTTTAAGTTAAGTCTAGATGATGTTTTTGTAATACTAAATGCATCAAATATAGCTGCCTCTATAAATATGTTTTTAGTAGATTCATCAACTTCTGTATTAAGTCCTCCCATAACACCAGCTATACATGTTGCTTTTTCTCCATCTGTAATAACTATATCGTTGCTAGTTAAAGTTCTTTTAACTTCATCTAGTGTAGTAATCTCTTCTCCATCAAAAGCATCTCTAACCTCAACTACATTTCCTAATTTATCTGCATCAAAGAAGTGTGTTGGTTGTCCATATTCAAGCATAACAAAGTTTGAAATATCTACAACATTGTTAATAGGTCTCATACCTGCAGCTATAATTCTTTTCTTAATCCATTCAGGTGATTCACCTATTTTAACATTTCTTACCATCTTACCTAAATAAAATGGACATTTATCTGTATTAATTGATAATTTAACATAATTATTAACGTCATCACTTGACTCATTATAACTAATTTCAGGATACTTAACTTTTTTACCTAAAACAGTTCCAACTTCATGAGCAAAACCAATATGATAATAACAGTCATTATTTCTATGTTTATGAATATCTAATTCATATAAAGTATCGTCTAACCCTAAATACTCAAGAGGGTCCATTCCAACTGGAGCACTACTATCTAACTCATGAATTCCTTTATTATAATTTTCTTCAGTTTTCTCTTCTAAGCCTAGTTCAAATAAAGCACATATCATACCATTAGATTCAACGCCTCTAATTTTACCTTTTTTAATTTCAAAGTCACCAGGTAAAACTGCTCCAGGAAGTGCTACTATAACTTTTATACCCTCTCTTACATTAGCTGCTCCACATACAATTTGCTCTATAGAGTCTCCAATATTAACTTTACATACATGTAAGTGATCAGAATCAGGGTGTTCTACGCACTCAACAACTTCACCGATAACTAAGTGATCAATATGATTAGTAATAACATTTTCAATATTGATACCAGCTTGTGTTACTTTAACAGCTAACTCTTTTAAATCTTCACCAGTT
This sequence comes from uncultured Muribaculaceae bacterium, assembly GCA_964518415.1. GTDB lineage: Bacteria > Bacillota_I > Bacilli_A > RF39 > UBA660 > CAJOJO01. Next base: position 493 of record CAZFGE010000088.1, on the reverse strand, counting down.
AAATCAATATAATCTTTAACCCAATTCATTGATATCATATTAGCCTTCCCTCCTATCAAATGCTTTTAATTCTCTTAAATCTGTATTATAGAATGTTCTAATATCATTTATACCATATTTAAGCATAGCACATCTCTCAGCACCAAAACCAAATGCGAATCCTGACCAAACATTAGGATCATATCCACAACCTTTTAAAACATCATAGTGTACAACACCAGCACCACCAATTGTTATCCATCCTGTATTTTTACAAATATTACATCCTTTACCTTTACAGTTAAAGCATGATATATCCATTTCAACAGATGGTTCTGTAAATTGATAATAACTTGGTCTAAAACGAGTTACAGTGTCACTTCCAAATAAGTGTTTACAAATAACTGTAACAGTTCCTTTTAAATCAGATAATTTAATATTTTTATCAACAATTAAACCTTCTACTTGTGTGAATTGATGAGAGTGTGTTGCATCATCAAGATCGGAAGAGGTC
>CAZFGE010000087.1:0-4287 GCA_964518415.1 uncultured Muribaculaceae bacterium | reverse complement strand
CCCTACACGACGCTCTTCCGATCAACGCCACTATTAAAAAGGGTAATTGAAACTGCTACCATTAATAGTAGAGAAGAAAATATGAGTGTTAGTATTGAACACTTATTTAATGCATTATTAGAAGAAGGTGAAGGAATTGCAATCCGTATTCTCCTTTCTATGAACATTGATATAGATGAACTTGAGGATTCTTTTATTAATTATGGTTCTAAAAAAAATAACTCACATTTATTATTAGATGATTTGGGAGTTGATATTACTAAAAAAGCAATTAATCATGAACTTGATCCAGTTTATCGAAGAGACAATGAATTAAATAGAATAATTGAAATTTTATCTAGAAGATGTAAGAATAATCCTATTTTGATTGGGGAAGCTGGAGTTGGTAAAACCGCTATTGTTGAAGAATTATCTCGTATGATTGTAGAAGGTAATGTTCCTTTTAATTTAAGAGATAAAAGAATTATTTCTCTAGATATGGCAAGCTTAGTAGCAGGTACTAAATATCGAGGTGAATTTGAAGATAAAATTAAGAAAGTATTAAATGAAGTAGAAGAAAATAGTGATATTATTCTTTTTATTGATGAGATACATACTTTAGTTGGTGCTGGTGGAGCTGAGGGAGCTATTGATGCATCAAATATAATTAAACCAGCGCTTGCAAGGGGAAATTTAAGATGTATTGGAGCAACTACAACAGAAGAATATAAAGAGTTTATAGAGCGTGATAGAGCTTTAGATAGAAGATTTCAAAAGGTATTAATAAAAGAACCAAATAAAGAAGAAACAAAAGTAATTTTATCTAATGTAAAAAATATATATGAAAAATTTCATTCTGTTAAAATAAATGATGATATTATTGATTTGATAATAGATTTATCAAGTAAATATATATATGATAGAAGTGAGCCGGATAAATCACTTGATATATTAGATGAAGTATGTGCAAAAGTTAGTATAAAAGATAATAAACAAATTAAAAAATATAAAAAATTAAAACTTGAATATAATGATATTATATCTAAAAAAGAAGAATCTATAATAAATAATAAGTTTGATATAGCAACGTTTTATAAAGATAAAGAAAATATTATTGTTGATAAATTGAATACACTAGAACTTAATTTATATAAGAAAGAAATAAGATATGTATCTAAAGATGATGTTTTGAAAGTTGTTTCAACAAAGACTAATATTCCTATTTATGAAATAGATGGCAATAATAAAAAAAGAATAGAAGAAATAAAAAAATCATTAGAAAAAACTATAATAGGTCAAGACGAAGCAATCAACTCATTAATTAAGCATTTAAAAAAATTTAAACTTGGTTTTAATGATAATAAGTGCCATTCATATTTATTTGTAGGACCTAGTGGAGTAGGTAAGACAATGCTTGCTAAAACATATGCAAATCAAATTACAAATAATGTAATTAAACTTGATATGACAGAATATAGTGAAGCTCATTCAATTAGTAAAATAATTGGTGCTCCTCCAGGATATATAGGATATGATAGTTACACAAATGTATTAGAGTTTGTAAGAACTAATCCTTACTCCGTTTTAATATTAGACGAAATAGAAAAAGCACATCCAGATATAATTAATTTATTTTTTAATATTTTAGATGAAGGAAAAATAAAGGATTCAAAAGGAAGAACAATTAGATTTGATAATACAACAATAATAATGACTTCTAACGTAGGTTTTGATTCTATACATGTAGGCTTTAAATGCGATATAAAAGAATTACATAATAGTTTAAAAGAAAACTTTAGCATACCGTTTATTAATAGAATTGATAATGTTATTATTTTTAATAAAATGTCTAATTTTGATATAGAAAAAATTATAAGATTAAAACTTAATAACTTATTAAGTAAGTATAAGAACTATAATATTAGTATTGATGATAGTGTAATTGGTGAGATAAAAGAATTATCTAACTATAGTGAATATGGAGCTCGTAAAATCGATAAAATTATCAAAGATAATGTAATTAATATAATTATTGATAATATACTTGATAATAAAAAAACAATAAATATAGATTCAATATATAAGACCATATAGGTCTTTTGTTTTGAAAAGTAATTGTAAATTAAGTGTAAAAGTTGTATAATGTTATAAGAATATGGAGGTGGCTATGTTAGATTTCTATGAAACAATGTTAAATACAGAAAAATGGGATCCTAAAAAAGTCGTTTCTATATTAGATAGAATAATAAAACTTGAAATATTAGAGGAATCTGAAGATAAATATGTTGATGATATTTATTTAAAATTATTGGATTTAGGTTTTAATGTAATTGAAATTAATACAAATGAACTATATAGGGAAATGAAAAGCTATGAGTTTTTACTATTGAGTTTTCAAGATTTAAAAGGTAAATTTAATCATATTTTAATTGATCCATTATTTAATAAACTAGTTAAAAAGAATGGTGAGTCACCACTTTATTTTGAAGCATGGCCATCTGACTTTTTACAAAACACAAATCCTTATTTACTTAAGAATTTAGAAAATGATAAATATAGTTATGTTGATGATAAATGCATAGAAGACTATTTAAGATCTCTAACAGACAAGCAAGTTAAAATTAATATTGAATCTTTAATAAGTGGTAAATATAAAGATAGAAGAAGACGTTTTTAACTTGTTTTAGAGTATATAATGTGATATACTAATGATGTTTTTAAAGCGATGAAGAAAGAGTAGTAATAAAATTAATTATTTTATAGAGAGCTAGTGGTTGGTGTAAACTAGTAATAATATTTTATGAATTCACTTTCTGAGTTATACTAATCATATACGGTAACGCGTTATAGTTATTAAGGTAATATTTATATTACGAATTAAGGTGGTACCACGTAAAATCACGTCCTTATATGGATTGTGATTTTTTTATTGGAGGATTTATGAGAGCAGTTTTATTTATTCATGGGTTATCTGCAAAAGAAGAAGATAACAAGTATTTTATAGAAAGAATGAAGAGATTTAGAAATATAGATATTTATTCTTTTACTTTACCTGGTCATGAAAATGATAAGGTTACAAAAGTTAAATACTCAAGTTGGATAGAAAAGTCTGAAGAAGAGTTAAATAAAATTCTTAAAGAATATAAAACTGTTACTATTGTAGCTCATAGTATGGGGTGTATTATTGCTACTAATTTAGCTGCTCGCTTTAAGGAAGTTAACAAACTAGTTTTAATTTCGCCTGCTTTTATAGCTGGCAATATAAAACAAAATAAAGAAGACTTTAAAAACGTAATTTTTAAAAATGTTGATGATGAGCTTGGAACAGGATTTGAAGGCTTTTTAGAGAAATTTATAACTGTTCCAAAAAGTGTTTGGTTTCAGTATAGACGTATGGCTAGAGTTAATATGTCAAATATTGAAAAAGTTACCTGTCCGACTCTTATTATGTATGGAGAAAATGATAATTTAGTATCTAAAAAATCAATAGACTTTGTATATAATAATTTAACTTGTAAAAAAGATTTAGTTATTATAAAAAGGGTTAGACATCAAGTATTTAAAAGTTATAAAAAAGAACGTATTACGAAGTATATTTATAAATTTATAACATTTAATTTATTATATAGATTAGGAAAGAGTAAAACAATATAGGAGGTATTTATGAAAAATAATATTGATGCAATGAATAGTTTAAAAACTGAGATAGAAGATAAATTAAATAAAGTTTCATCTTCTAAAGAATTAAATGAATTAAAAATTACATATTTAAGTAAAAAAGGACCAATTGGAGAATTATCTTCTTTAATGAGGGATTTATCAGTTGATGAGAAAAAAGAATTTGGTAAAGTATTAAATGAATTTAAAGATAGTGTTAATACTATGTTTGATTCAAAAAAAGAAGAGATAGATGCTCTTGAACTAGCTAAGAAAATAGAAGCTGAAAAAATTGATGTAACACTTCCATCAACTAAAATACCTATGGGATCTAGTAATATATTAGAGAGAGTAGTAGAAGACTTTGAAGAAGTATTTATGTCAATGGGTTATGATGTTGTAGATGGACCTGAGATTGAAGAAGATAAATATAACTTTGAACTTTTAGGTCTACCTAAAGGACATCCTGCACGTGATGCTCAAGATACATTCTATGTAAAAGGTGATGAGTTATTAATGCGTTCTCATACATCTCCTGTACAAGCACGTGTAATGACTTCTAAAAATGGTGAAGAGCCAGTACGTGTAATTTGTCCTGGTAAAGCATATAGAAGAGATGATGATGATGCAACACACTCTCATCAATTCACA
>CAZFGE010000086.1:0-4462 GCA_964518415.1 uncultured Muribaculaceae bacterium | reverse complement strand
GATGCGATATAGATATGCCTAAGAACTTAGCTAAATCAGTAACAGTAGAATAATTGGATAATCCAAAGAATAGTTTAAAAGCTATTCTTTTTTTTATAAAGAAAAAAAGAACTTAATGTTCTTCAATATGATTAAATAATAGTCCTATGTTAACAAGGCCACAGATACCTACAATTATATAGATGATGCGTTCTAATATATCTACTCCTAACATATCTGTAAATATATATTTTACTAAGTTAAAATCAAATAATCCAACTAGTAACCAGTTGATTGCACCAATAATTGTAAATACAAGTGCTGTTTTTTGTAATGTCTCCATAAAATCTCCTTTCCTAATAATATATTTCACTAAATTTCTAAATTTATTCATAAATATAATAAAAACTTAGTATAATTTACTGAAATCGATTATGGGGTGAAGATAATGTTAAAAAAAATACTTGTATCTATTATATTATGTATAGGACTTACTGGTTGTACAAATAATAATACTGATATAATAGATAAACTTAAAAATAAGGTAAAAAACCTAGATAGTTATCAAATTGATGGAGAGTTGGAAGTTGTAAATAATGAATCAACATATAAATATGATATATCAGTATCATTTGAAAAAGATGAAAAATATAAAGTAAGACTTAAAAATAAAACAAATGATCATGAACAAGTAATTTTAAAAAACAATGAAGGTGTATATGTACTAACACCATCACTTAATAAAAGTTTTAAATTTCAAAGTGAATGGCCATATAATAATTCAGGAAGTTATTTATATCAAGCTTTAATAAATGATATAGAAAATGATGATAAAGTGAATGCTGAGAAAACCAAAGATGGATATGTAATAAATACTAAAGTAAACTATGCTAATAATAAAGATTTAGTTTCACAAAAAATTTATTTAGATGATAAAGCAAATGTTAAAAGAGTGGAAGTGTTAGATAAAAATAGTATTCCTAAAATAAAGATGAATTATACAAAAGCAAAACATAATAAAAAGTTTGATGATGATTATTTTAAACTTGGTAAAAACTTTGATACTAAAGATATAAAAAATGAACAAGTAAAACAAGATACAAAAAAGACAGGTAAAGAATATGATGTAGCATATCCACTTTATATTCCATCAAACACTAAATTAACAAATCAAGAAACTGTTTCGTTAGAACAAGGAGAAAGAACAATTTTAACTTTTAGTGGGGACAATTCTTTTACAATTGTAGAAGAACCATCTAAAGTAGGAGAAACAATAAACTCAAATGGAGACTTTGATTTTACAACAGATGTAATAGGAATTATTGATGACGGTGTGATTAGTTTTGATACAAATGGCATATCATACTTTGCAGTATCAGATAAATTAGATAAAGAAGAACTATTAAATGTCGTTAATTCAATAAGCACTATTCCAGTAGGAAAATAGGATTTATCCTATTTTTTTTATTTTAAATGTGCTATAATTACATTGGTGATATTATGGAAGATAAATACAGTGTAAAACAATTACTAACATTTATAATTATTATTTTAGTTGTCCTTGGAATATTTTATGGTATAACAGTATTAGTAACAAATAAAAAGAATAATACTAAAACAACTGAGCCAGATACAACAAGTGATGCTAAAATAGATTATGAAAAAATACTTGCTCAAAATGCATTAAGTCAAAAAGAAGAAAACTACTATGTATATGCATATACAAATAGTGATGAAAATGTATCTACATATAATAATGATTTAGTATCATATAAAAATAAAGAAAATGCTCTAAAAGTTTACTATGTAGAATTAGATAATGCATTTAATAAAAATAATTTTTCTGATGAATCTAATTTTGAAGATAACAAAATAGTATTTAAAGGAACTACACTTCTTAAAGTTAATAATGGAAGTATTGTTGAAAAATATGAAACAAAAGAAGAAATTACAAATGCTTTAGCAAGCATTAAAGGAGAGTAATATCTTCTTTTTTTTATTAATATATATATTTTATTTTTGTGGTAATTTTAAAGAAAATGTGATATATTAAAAATGTATACTAAAAGAATAGAAAATAGGTGAAAATATGGATAATGAAAAAAATGAACTTGAAGAAGAAATAAAAACTATTATAAGCGAAAGGGTAAGTTCTATAAATAAAGGTAGATTTAAAACAATAGAAGTAATATTTTTACTTGTAATAACATCAATCATAAGTATTATTGTTGGATATATGATAAAAAAACCAACTGAGTCTAAAATAGAGGATGAATACTTAGAAAAAATAATGAATAACTATCAGTACATAGTTGATAATTATTATGATGATATAGATAAAGAAAAACTTGTTAGTGGCGCTATTGATGGGATGATTAATTCATTAGGAGATGATCATTCGCAATTAATGACTCAAGAGAGTAGCTCAAGCTTTTATATTAATTTAGAAGGTACATATGAAGGTATAGGTGTAGAAATCTATAATAATGATAATAATGATATTGTTGTTCTTGGAATAATAAAGGATTCTCCTGCATCTAAAGCTGGATTAAAACCTGGAGATATAATAAAGAAAATAGATGATAAAGATTTAACTAATACACAAGTATCTGTGCTAACAAAATATGTACAAGATAATAAAAAAGCATCATATAAATTAGTAATTGTTAGAGATGGTGTTGAACAAAATATAACAATTGAAAGATCGATGATAACAATTAAATCTGTTCTTTCTAAAACATTCGAAAGAAATGGTAAGAAAATAGGATATATATATATGTCTGTATTTGCTAATGCAACATCAAAACAATTTAGTGATGCCTTAAAAGAATTAGAAAATGCTAATATTGATGCGTTAATAATTGATGTTAGAAATAATTCTGGTGGTCATTTAACAACTGCTGTTTCAGTTATATCTAATTTTTTAAATGGTAAAAATGTAATTTATCAAATTGAAAAAGATGGAAATAGAACTAAATTTTATTCAGAGGGAAAAGTTAATAAGAAATATCCTATAGTTGTACTTCAAAATGGTGATAGTGCATCAGCAAGTGAATTACTAGCATCTTCTCTTAAAGAATCTTATGGTGCGACTATCATTGGTACAAAGAGCTATGGAAAAGGAACAGTACAAGAAGTAGTTGATTTAGATAATGGTGATAAATATAAATTTACTACAAAAAAATGGTTAACACCTAATGGAAACTTTATTAATAAAGTTGGTATAAAACCTGATGTGGAAGTTGAATTGGATGAAAAATATTTTGAAACTCCTACAGACGAAAATGATAATCAATTACAAACTGCAATAGATTATCTAGCCAAAAAATAAAAAAGAGTGTATAATATGCATAAGCAAGACAACTTGTTAGAAAACTTTTCTATATATAGAAAGAAGATAGTTTGGATTACTTGATATAGAATGTTTTGATTATATAACTTTAGAAATTTTAACTTAATTAATATATAAGGATAAATTTCTAGATAAAAAGAAAGAAATCTATTCTTTCTTTTTTGAAGAGGTGAAGATATGCAAAAGGTAAAACCGGGTGATGAGTTACAAATACAATGTTATAAACATAATGGAAAAATAAACTGTAACTGGCATGAAGCTGTAATAATTGATGTTTTTGATGATTATATAGTTTGTGCAAATAGTAAGTCGCTTGTAACAGAAGCAGATGGAAGCGTGTGGAAAACTAAAGAACCAGCTATAATGTATTTTTTCAAAAATCATTGGTTTAATGTAATAGCGCAACTAAAAAAGGCAGGTATTTCATATTATTGTAATATAGCAACTCCATATATAATAGAAGATAATACAATAAAGTATATAGATTATGATTTAGATCTTAGAATATTTCCAAATGGTAGTTATAAAATATTAGATAGAAATGAATATAAATATCATAAGAAGATAATGGGTTATCCTGATGATTTAGATAGAGCTATTAAAAATGGATTAGATGAGTTAATAAATTTCTATAAAAAAGATGAAATTATATTTAATAAAGATAATAATATGAGATATCGTGAAAAATATTTAGAAATAAAAAACAAACAAAAAGTATAAAAATGTATTTTTTAAAAAAAGCAAGCATATATTTTTTTAGTCAGATTTGATTAAATATTTATGCTTTTTTTGTACAAAAATTTACTGAAAGTGTAATAAAAATGTACAATTTAAAAAAAGTTAAAAAAATTGTCGAAAAAGACTTGGCAAGAAGCTTAATAAATGATATATTATTAGTGCTTTCGAAAAAGAAGATATGATTAAAAAGGCTTGATATATCAAGCAAAAAAATGATATTTAAAAAAAATTAAAAAATTTAAAAAATATTAAAAAAATCTATTGACTTGAGTCGAAAGAAATGGTATATTATTAATGCGTTTGAGCGAGAACGGAAACGTTTGAAAACAAATCGCAAGAATGATCTTTGAAAACTGAGCAAAAATGTCAATTTCATAAGTTAGGATACAAACA
>CAZFGE010000085.1:0-4500 GCA_964518415.1 uncultured Muribaculaceae bacterium | reverse complement strand
AAGATTCGAACTTGTGACCGCTCGCTTAGAAGGCGAGTGCTCTATCCAGCTGAGCTAAGAGGACGACTTGTTCAAATGAACAAATCAATTATATAACATATTTTTAAATATTTCAAGTACTTTTTATAACACTTTTATAAATTTCTTCATTATTTACATCAAATTCTACCTTTTTTATGTCATAATTGGCTTCAATTGATAATGAAATTGTATATATTACCTCTTCTAATATGTTTTTTGTTGATAAATCATTAAATATGTATTGATTAAATACTAGCCTCATCAAATCATCTTCTATATCAGAAGATAATAAAACTGTATTACTATTTAAAAAACTCATTAAATTTGTATTTGTTATATTAGATGATGATAAATTATCTATTATTATTTTGACTTTATCTCTTGAGTCATTAACATATTTTGTTACAGGAACATAATATGTTTGATCATGATATTTAGATACATAATATGTTGTAATCTTGTTAATATCTTTATATGTTAACACATTATACTCTTTATTAATTCCATATGATTTATCTAAAGTTGATGGGAGATTTATTCCTGTTTTAGGCAAATGCGTTAAAATATTTCCATCTACATAAATAATTACTGCATTAACTCCTTCAATACTTGTTAATGTATAAACAATTGCTTCTATTATCTTCTCTTCATATTCTATCTTAGTATCTAAAAGTTCACTAGAAAAATCTATTTTCATAATACCATTTTCAAACTTTATTGCGTTTATCTTTGTATCAGATGAAATAATCGATTTAAAACCACTTGGAATATCTTCTTCTTTATAACCACCTTTTATTAATGCTTCAATTAATTCCCTTGCTTTTGATTCTATTTTCTTATTTTTAACTCTAATTTTAGTAAGTGCGACATAATTATTTGAATCCATTAAATATATTGCGCACATTAAATCATTACTTAAATAGTTTAATTGTGTTTTAAACTTATATTCTTTTGATGGAGTTATATAAATAAGTGTTACACTAAATAAAAAAGCAATAAATAAAATAATTTTTTTTAATAAATATCTTTTAAGCATGATATCACCTAATTTAATATATTTAAAAAAGATGCTTAATATGCATCTTTAAAGTGTTAATTCGCCAAGTTTTAATAGTTCTACAACAGCACTTGCTCTGCCTTTTACACCTAACTTTTGCATTGCATTAGATATATGATTTCTAACTGTTTTTTCACTTATAGATAAAGACTCTGCTATTTCTTCAGTTGTTTTATTTTGAATTAGTAAACTAAACACTTCTTGTTCTCTTTTGGTTAAAATCTTGCTCATAATTCCTCCTAGTATTCATAATATGCAAGGACTTATTTTTTGTAATAACATTAACCTATTTATATTCAACAGTTATATACTTTTTTGTATCATAATCTTTTTGTATAAAGCGCATTATTTTATTGGCAGTTTTAGTATCTAGTTTATCTGTTGCGACTATTACTTTTATTTTATCTCCATCTATTTTTGTAAATGAATCATATTTAAATTCTTCTTTTACTTTTTTAGATATGTTTTCTTCTTCTGTTGTATTAATATCAAGCGACTTCATTTTATCAAATGCTTCATTCTTTTTATCAACTGATGATTTAGAGTCTGTTAGTATTTTTTTTAAATCTTCTTTTTCTTTGTCAGATTTTTCTTTATCTTCTACTTTTAATGTTTCAATAACACTTGATTCATTAATATCAATACTAGCGGAATCAGTATCATTGAATGTTGTTTTCAAATTAGATAGAAGTAATTCTTTAGGCATTGTTATATAATATACGCTTAAAACTAAAATCAAACTAAATAATGTTAAAAACCATATGTTTTTCTTGCTTATCATATTATCTCCTCCTGAGTATCTCTATCTAATTATATTAAGAAGATATTATTTTATGCATAAAAAAAGAGAGTTAATTGTGAAGTAAACACCAAATAGTTCACTAGAAAAAAATACTAGAGTAATTTCTAGTATTTTTTTATCACAAATAATATAAACAATGATTCAATACATATTATTGATTTCTTTCAAACACTACACCCACAGAATATTCTACAAAAACTTCAGCATTATGAGCAGGATCTGTTACATCGAGAGAACGATAAGGCTTATAAGCTGAGTTAACCCATCCATCAGTTTTTTCAAAGGAAGCACTTTTAAGACTTGTACATTTGGTAAAAGCTTCTTGGTCTATTTTTTTCATACTTGCTGGAAATGATATATTTGTCAAAGAATTACAGGAATTAAATGAATTAAAACCAATTTCTTCTAAACCTGTTCCAAGGTCTATTGTAGATAAATTTTTGCATTCTTTAAAAGCTGCAGGACTAATCTTTTTTAACGAATTTGGAGCAGTCACTTTTTTTAGATTGGAGTCAAAAAAAGCATACATATCTATCAAAGTTACACCATCAGGAATTCTATATTCTTCTTGTTGTTTACCTATTGGATAAGTCATTAATGTTTTCATAGAATAATCAAAAAGTACACCATCTACTGATTTATAATTTTTATTTAGTTTAGATATATTAATATTTTTTAAATTCTTATCGGACATAAATGTTGATGAATCTATTTGCGTTACACTTGATGGAATATCTATTTCAGACAAATTATCACAATTAGCAAAAGCATAAATCCAAATTGTTTTCAATCCTTCGGGTAATGTAACTTTTTTTAAATTTTTAGAATAGTCAAAAGCATGGGCTCCTATAACTGTTACATTATTTCCAACAACTACTTCTTCCAAGGAGTCACACTTATAAAACTGAGTATCTCCTATCCTTTTTACATTATTTCCAACAACAATTTTTTTAGCTTTTTTTAAATTATCATAAGTCTTTAGCAAATAACTAAAAGTTCCTTTTTCATCTGAATTAGTTGCATCATACTCTATATTATAAGAATAATCATTTACAAGTTCATCCCATGAAACAATTAAATCATCATATTCATCATAAAGACCTGCTTCATTTTCACAATCACCTTTATATACTTTTAATGAGTTCTTTTTTCCAGTAACACAATAATTGTTAATTTTTAACTCAGAAACTTTTGACAATTTTTGATTAACTATTATTTTTCCATTTGATGGAACTTTTCCTTTAAAATCTAATTTTCTTCCACCACTTGTTAAACATGAATTACCATCACAATTATATATTAATTTTCCATTAACAGTAGTAGTTCCAGTTGCGGAATAACTTAGCTCAGCAGATTTTATTAAGTTATATGCACTAATTTTTGCTGCATTCATTTCTGTTTTTTCTATTAATCCTGTAATAGTTGGTATTGCAATTAAAGCAATAACTGCAAGAATTATTATAACAGCTAATAATTCTATTAAAGTAAATCCCTTTTTCATAAAGCATCCTTCTTTCTATACACTCTAAGTTAATTATATTAAAACTTTCTTTTCAATTCAATAATATTTATATTTTTTTACACTTATTGACAAAATTAAAAAGATACTAAATAATTAGTATCTTACTTTGTTTTTAATTTCTTCATTTATTAAATTAATAAATTCATCAATTGATAAAGTAGTAGTTTCTTCTTCTGCATGTCTTCTAAATGAAATTGTATTATTATCTACTTCATTTTGACCTAAGATAATTGTCATAGGAACTTTTTCTATTTGTGATTCTCTAAGTTTATATCCTAGTTTTTCTTCTCTATCATCTAGTTTAACTCTAATATCATTTTCTTTTAATAATTCAGTTATTTTATTTGCATATTCTAAGTGATATTTATTATTTACAGGAATTACTTTCATTTGAACAGGAGCTAACCATAATGGAAGATTTCCTTTAGTCTCTTCTAGATATAGCGCTATAAATCTATCAAGTGTACCTAGAATTGCTCTATGGATAACTACTGGAGTTTTCTTAGAACCATCAGCGTCTACATATTTTAAATCAAATTTAGCAGGTAAGCAGAAATCTAATTGACAAGTTGAAAGTGTTACTTCATTTCCTACAACTGGTTTAACTTGAACATCAAGTTTTGGGCCATAAAATGCAGCTTCACCAATCTTTTCTACATATTCAACTCCTAAGTCATTTAATACTTCTCTTAGTTTATTTTCAGCTAAATTCCACATTTCATCGTCTTGATGATATTTAACTTTATCTTCAGGATCTCTTAATGATAATTCAAATTTATAGTTAGATATACCAAGTTCTTTATATACTTCTAGAATTAAATCAACTACGCCTTTAAATTCAGATTCAATTTGATCAGGTGTACAGAATATATGACAGTCATTTTGACAGAATGATCTAACTCTTTCAATTCCCTTTAATGAACCACTTGATTCATATCTACAGTCACGTGCAATCTCAGCAATTCTAATAGGAAGTTCTTTATATGAATGTATATCATTAGAATACATTACCATGTGATGTGGACAGTTCATAGGTCTTAGTACATATTCTTCATCTTCTACTTCCATAATAGGGAACATTGAATCTTTATAGTGTTC